>JBGTLS010000434.1:0-5632 GCA_041744015.1 Cryomorpha sp.
ATGATGCTCATACAATTCATCCTGTGCTACTTTTTTACAGGTAGCAGCCGACAAACTGAGAGCGTCGGCAAAAGATTCTATTTTATTAAAAGCTGTCTGTACATCCACCGCGGCAATTTTTGCGATTACGGGCAGGTCGGCTTCTGCCGAACGCTCCCCATATTCCCGTGCAAGAGGAATGGCAACGGCCATGGGGTCAGCTACCCCAAGCCAACTGGTATTGATGCCGGGGTATAAACCGTTTACAACACCCGCATCGGCATGATCATTTCCTGTGAGCCCCGCTACATCTTCATTCCTGTCGAGCGTAATAAGTGCCTCTGCAGCCCCCCGCCATTGTGAAACAGCAGTAGCGTAAGTAGCCAAATCATTTTGCATCGACGCGGTAACAAGGGAGGCACTGAGCTCATTAAAACGCAGTAACGACAATCTGCTGAAATTCATCAGGGCCTGGAAAGTGGTGCGGCTTGCCTCAGGGGTGGTGGCCGCATCCACAGCCTGCTTCATGGCTTTGAATTTTTCTGCAATATTGCGCTCAGCGCCTGTTCCGGAAAGATTACCGCCCGAAGTGGTGGCCGTGCGGATGGCTTCATTAACTGCTTGCACAGCCGCAAGTTCTCCCCTTGTCAGGTTGAAATTTGTAACCAACTGGTTCAGAGCGGCATCCGGGGTCAGGGTTTCGGCAGTAATACCTGCTGGAAGGCCATCCAGCACCACGGTGGCAAAGTCAACATCACGCGGATAGGAAGCATATACCCAGGGCGTGTAAGCGGCCCCATATTTCAGGTGATTGATACCGATTTGTTGACGGAAATTTTCTACCGCAACATCATGGCCACCGGTAATATTTTCTTTGAGATCAAACACGGCTAACCTGTCCTGCAATTTTTCGCATTGCGCCAGCGCCATTTGCTGGAGCGAATAAAAAGCAGGATCGTCATCTCCATTCACGATCATATTACAGGCATCAGGGAAAAGAATCATGGTAGGCTCATCCACTTTTTCAAGGGCTTTTACACCACTGCGCAGCCCTGTTCCGGCGACTTCATCACCGGCAACGGGTGCTTCACCAAAAATGCCTGCAGATACAATGTAACACTGGCTGCCACCGTTGTCAAAAAACAAACGCATGCTGTCATAGAGTAAATACCGTTGGGTATTGGCCATAGCTACAGAGATGACCGAAAAATGGTCGTTTGGATCAAGGGTCGCCGTAATGGCTGCAGGGATATTGTCCTCGCCGAAATACTGTCTGTATTCATGCAGCGAATGGATTTTTGTAGGTTTGAAGAGGAGGTTCTCGCCTTGCTTTTCTGCCATTGCGGTGTACCCTACAAAGGCTGGAATCGCCGTTTCTACCTGGGCTACACCTGGCGGCAGTTTGGATGTCTCTTCAATGTATACCCCGGGGGGTTTATACGCGGTTGCCATACAATGTTGTTTTAGATTGAATTTGTAGTTTAAGTTGGAATTTTCCTGATCACTTCTTTGAATACGGTTGACTGAATCTTCAATGCCCACCACCCTGATTTTATACATCACCGAAGGGAGGTATTTCCCGCCGAGCGTGCTCCACAAATGGTTAACCTGTTCAAAATTGGTGGTGTATAAATCGAGGGTAAGCTGCTCGATACCTGGATCGAGCCCCGGATAATTTACGCTATCAAAGACGCGGTTGCTCTGAAAATAACCGATGATTGTTGAAAGCGTTTGCAATGCTGCCAGATAATCACTGATGGTAACTGCAAACAATGCATATAAGTTGAGAAATATTTTGGTGTTTTGCTCGTGCACACCTGCAGAAGACCTTATGATGTTTTCAGGACCTTTCGAAATCCTGTCCTCTTCTATATTGACCAGACCCAGAATAACCCTTGCGCTGTTTTCGCTGCCTGCTCCCCCACCTTCGCTTTCAGCCGCTTTTGCAATGTTTCCAAGCGCCACCCATTTTTCAGTAGAAGGCTCGAAACGTGCATCGAAATATGCATTGACTTCCGATTCAAGAAACTTGAATACCTTGTCAATCATGAGCGAGAGTTTAGGGTTGGTTAGCCCCCCTGAATTATTGCAAGCTTACCGCACGAATGGGTAATGGCCCGCACTAATCTGAAGTGTTGTGAAGGTAAATAAAGAAATATAATATGCAAGACACCATTAAAAAAATTAATTTTCAATCTGTGCCTTCACGATGTAAACCGTTCTATCAATTGATCTTTCCACAATACAAATCTTTTTCTTTCGTCGGCGTAGTCATGGAGAATCTGACTGAAATTCGCCGGTTCTGTTTCCAGATATGCTTGCCTGCCCTTATTCCTGATTAAATGGAGATGTTTTGATCCTGAAACGGATTAATCATATCATTTAGTAGACATCATTTTTCTATAATCATATTTTTCGTAATCCTTTGTCCGCTCCTGCTTCAATTTCACTATTTCATTCTTCACCTGCACCCGATACCAATGTTCGGGATTCGTATGCGAAAATGAACTGATTTTAAGCACCAGTTCGGGATTCAACTTTCGCTGCCCTGTCAAATACTTATGCAGATTGCTATCCTTCATGTCAAAGTATTCTGCCAAATCCTTTTTTGTGATGTTTAATGCCTCCAGGTACATTTTTACAAAATCCAAAATCTCAAGCACCTCCCCTTCTTTCAGATCATCACTTTCGATATAATCTTCCAATTTATATTGAATGGACAGAAGTTGGTTTTTTATCCTCTGTTCTTTGGTTTGCTTTTCAGCATGATCCGTGATGAATGCATTGAATTTTTCAAGTTTCTGGTCATTCCACAAATCTTTCGGTGATATCTCTTTATTTTTCATCATTTAAATATTCATTGATCAGTTTTTCACTGCCTTCCGGCAAAATAATCATGGTAGTCGAGTCTTCAAGCCTGACGGCATGATACCGCTCACTGTAAAGTGTCATCAGCTTTATTTCGTTTTGTTTGTTTTCTTCCCGTACGTCGAATGCCAAATAACCTCCCTTTCCATAGATGAAACTTTGCCTGCAGGCAAATGCAATCAAACAACCCGCAATGCGCTCATATTTTTTGACTTTCCCTCTGTTATGTGGGGCCACTTCAACAAATGCCATATATACCTGAAATTTATTTTGGGTATTTATGATCAAACATCCTTCTACGGTTTCAGGTGATTTTTCCGTGGTAAGAATATACGTCACACAGTCCTTATTCCTGGAATGTTTGTTGAAATTAAATCTCCATCCATCATTTATGGAGGGAAGTTTCCCCTTGTCCTTCGAGACCAAAGAAATTTTGGCTTTTACACCAGACTTATTTTTAAGCTCAATGATCCGGACTTTCATTCAAAATTTGTAATCAAACCAAAGATATGAAAATTATACAAAACGTACAATCAGTTTGAATACCGCTCTGCCATCTGGAATGGGGCGGTTTACGTTACAAAGCCATGGTGGTTAATGCAGGCGCGGCACCAATGACTGTCGCTTACGGATTGAATCAAGCACCTCGTATATATTATTTTCCCACAAGCATTTACTTCTCAGCCTGATTCCTATATTTGACACTACAGACCCATGATTTAGATGAATAAGGTGAGCATATCCATCCTTGAGGATGACATGATCGTAGCGGCAGAAATCGCCATGCAGCTCACTAAAATGGGTTATGAAGTGACCGGAATCCTGGCGCGTGGTGAAGAAGTGCCCGACCACCTTGCCAAAAACAAAGTAGATCTGCTCCTGGTGGATATCAACCTGAAAGGCACCCTTGATGGGGTGCAAACGGTTGAACGCCTGCGCGAAAACGGGACAGATACCGGTGTGATCTATGTGACAGCCAATATCGATGAAACGACTTACAGCAGGGCTAAACGCACCAAACCCGAGGCCTTCATCGCCAAGCCTTTCAAACGCCTCGATCTGGCCAGGGCCGTAGAGTTGGCGCTGATACGTATGGCATCGGATGACCACGATCTGCCGGAAATAAAGCACGACGATGCAATCCCTGCTTATGTGTTGGACGACCGGATTTTTGTGAAATACCGCGACCAGATGGTAAAAGTGTTTTTGCATGACATTCTGTTTGCGGAAGCGGACAGAAATTATTGTAAGGTATTCACTGCCGATAGAGATTACCTGATGACCCTGCCTTTGAAAACCTTTGAAATCAAGTTGAATTCCGATCGGTTTTTACGGATTCACCGCTCCTACATTGTCAATCTTGCAAAAGTGGACAGCCTCAGTGACCATTGCGAATTTGTCAATATAGGCCCACGAACGCTGCCGGTGAGCCGCTCATACAAAGACGAATTGATGCAACGGCTGAAACTCATTTAGCCGAAAGGCAAAACACCAATAAGATTTAAAATGCCAACCAAAAACCCCACATGAACCATGGAAACCAAGAACTTGCGACCCTTTTTCATTCTGATTTTCTGCTTTATGTTCGGTCAGATAGATGCGTCTGTGGAGCCAAATTCACCGGATTCTCTACTCAATGTGTTGCGTGATGAAATTTCGGAACTCGTACACAGCGGCGAGGATGAGGCGGTGTACCAAAAAGTGTTTTTGGTTTTGGCGGAAGCCAGGAAAAGTGGCAATGATTATTACCTCGGCGAGGCCTGTTTTCTCATGGCCGATTGGCACCGCACCAGTCCGAAATCGGAACGCAGGGATTCTATTTTGCACTACGACAAGCTGGGTCTCGAAAGCATCCTCAAAACCGACAGCGCAGAAGCGATCAACCGCGGGTACAATCGGGTGAGTGTCGACCTCCTGGATGCGGGCGATTACGAAAAGGCCGCGAAGTACCTCTTCGATCTTTTGGAAATGCTCGAAGCCCGGAAGGATTACTACGAATTGGGAATGACCTACGTCAACCTGGTGTACCTCAACCGGGAAATCATGGAATATGAAACCGCCTTATCCTTTGAAAAGAAAGCGATTGAGAACTTTGAAAAAAGCGATCAACCCGATGCACAATTTAATGCCCTGCTCAATGCGATGATTCCGACTATCAAACTCGGCAGACTCGATGAGGCCCTGACCAAATCAGAAAAAATGATTGAAATTGCCCTGCGCGCAGGTGGGGAAGAAAACAATGTAAACCTTGCAAAAGCTTATAGTTGGCGGGGTGAGGCCTACCTGAACCTAAAAAATTACGACAATGCCATGCGCGACTATGTGAAGGCCTGGGCACTCATCAAAGCCATCGTGGTGGATGAAGGCGATGCGGATGGATGGAAGGGAAATCCGGGCAAGGCCTATCTCCGCATGGGTCAATATGAGAAAGCCATTCCTTATTTGCGCGATTTTATAAACCACATGGAAGAACGGGATGCGCATAGAATAGAACCGGTGGAAGAGTTTTATTTTCTCCTTTCGGATGCCTACAAAAAACTGGGAAGGCCCGATTCGGCCTTGTTTTATTTTGAAGCTGTGCACAGCTTAAAAACCAAAAGACTGGAGGCCCGACTTACCGAAGTAAAGACTGAGCTGGCCGTGCAATACCAAACCCGGGAAAAGGATGCGACCATCATTTCGCAAAGCGATAAGCTACACCAACAAAAGTTGATTCAATGGTTGACCATAGGCGTGGCGGCTTTGTTGTTCATCATACTCATTGGTTTGATTTTAAATTTCCGCC
>JBGTLS010000435.1:0-19073 GCA_041744015.1 Cryomorpha sp.
TTCTCACTACGTCGGCGACTTCATGGTCGCCGTAGGGTCTGATATCTTCGAATTCGTCTGATACTCCCATGGGAGAAAATTCCTTTCGGAAGCTTTTTTAGGCCACGCGAAAGTACATAATTTGGGTGTACGGTGAACACATCCCGAAACCATGGATTGCTAATTTGCGAAAACTTAACTTTGGGGTAATGGAAAATGGTTTTGAAAACCTACCGGTGACCCGTCAGTTTATTGACGCACTGAAAGAGATGGGACTTACAACACCCACAGAAATACAGGAAAAAGCTCTTGCGCCGGCCTTGTCGGGTCAGGATGTGCTTGGCATTGCTGAAACCGGAAGTGGAAAAACCCTTTCGTATCTGCTTCCCTTGGCCATCCGCATTAAGTATGCACAGGGCACGCACCCGAGGGCACTCATTCTGGCCCCCTCCAAAGAGCTCGTGGTTCAAATTTACCGGGTATTGGTCAGCCTTACGGCAAATACGGACATTCGCGCTGTATGCCTGTACGGAGGTGTGGGTAAAAAGGAACAGGTTACAGCCATCGAACAGGGTGTCGATATCGTGGTGAGTACACCGGGAAGGCTTATAGATATCTATAGTTTTGGAAATATTTTCCTGCGTCAGATCAATATTCTGGTACTCGACGAGGCTGACAGGATGATGGAAATGGGTTTTATGCGCCAGCTCCGCCGCATTCTGGAGATCATTCCCGTGAAACGTCAAAACCTGCTGTTTTCTGCCACTTTTCCCGAAAGGGTGGAACGTATGGCCGATGAGTTTCTGGAATATCCCACAAGGATAGTCACCACGGAACAAGGCCGTCCGGTTGATCAGCTCACCCAACAGTGGTATGCCTCGCCCAATTTCCGTTCGAAACTCAACCTGATTAAGTTTTTGATGGGCGATGACACCTGGAACCGTGTCATGGTGTTTTGCCGGACTAAAGACGCCGCCGAAAGGGTTTTTAAATACCTCGAAAGACAGCAGGTGGGTACGGTGAGGGTTTTGCATGGAAACAAAGGGCAGAACGCGCGGATCAATACCCTCGATGATTTCAGAAATGGGGAAGTGCGGATTTTGGTGACGACAGATGTTACTTCCCGGGGCATCGACGTCGACAATGTGTCGCATGTTGTGAACTTTGAATTGCCCAAGAGTCCGGAAGATTACCTCCACCGGATTGGCCGCACGGCGCGCATTCAACGTGAGGGAATTGCCGTTTCGCTGGTCGATCCCGCAGAGCGGTATTATCTCGACGAAATAGTAAATTTTGCGGGAACGAGGATCATCGAAATACCCTGGCCCGAGGGTCTGGGTATTGCGCCCGATCTCCCTGAGGAAAAGCAGGAATTTGCACGGGAGATTGACCGACAGCGGAAACTTGCCGATCCGGAATTTAAGGGCGCATTTCACGATCGCAAGCGCAGCAATACCCCCCGCAAGGTGGAGAAAAAAGTGGTTGTTGCGAAAAAGCCAGCCCCAAAGAAACCAGGTCAGAATCGCTCAGGTGCGAAACGCCGTCGTCCGAAATAGGTTATTTCATCAATAGAAAGCGCATTTCCACGCGGCGGTTCAGGGCGCGTCCGTCTTCTGTCAGGTTGGTGGCGTAAGGTGTCGCTTTCCCGTGACCCTCCGTGTCAATCCGGTCGGGTTCGATGCCGTGTATCATCAGATATTCCTTGGTGGCATCGGCCCGATTCTGACTCAATACCATGTTATAAGGCTGAGATCCGACTGCATCGGTATGACCTGTAATGATTACTTTAATGTCGGGATACTTGTCCAGCAGGAATCCGGCGTCATCCATTACTTCGATGTATTTTTCTGTGATGTTGTACTTGTCGTATGGGAAATATACGAAGCGGATGGTTGTTCCCTTGTCCAGCAGTTCCTCGCGCGTGAGGCTGCTGAGTTTTCGGTCGGTGGTGATTATCCCATCTTTTGTTTCGATGATGAGCACCGGATCAGGCATTGCTGACTTTTCTTTTGGCCGGGTCTCGCCGACACGATCCGTATCCGATTCTATCCCATCCCTGGCATCAGAGAGTTCATCCGTTTCTTCCTCATCTATTTCTTTCGGATCGCTGATCTGAGAGACGAAAATGTTAGAAAGGGTATCTCCACGATTGCTGCTGAAATAAACCGTTCCGTCGGGCTGGGAAAAGTAATAGGCGTCAAATCCTGTAGAGTTCAGGTTTGTGGCAGGTTGTGGGGATGTCCAGGTGAGCCAGCTGTCGTCCAGGCGCCGGCTGAAGAAGATGTCGTAATCGCCCATACCATCGTGGCCTTTGCTGGAAAAAAACAATAGTTTTCGGCTCTCATCGTAGTACGGGCTAATCTCGTCATCTCCTGTATTGATGATGCTTCCGAGCCATTTGGGAGCTGACCAGGATGAACCAGCGTCTGGTGATAAACTTACAAATAGGTCGTTGGATGCTGACTCACCTGTACCCGGAATCGACCAGAGGATATAGTTTTCATTTGGGCTGACGTACGCGCTGTAAAAGTCGCCTTCCACCACCAGTTCAGGAATGGTGACCTGCACAGTTTGGCTCCACGAGTCAGAACCGGTGTCATAGTCTGCATAAGAAACGCCTGCAGTGGATTTTTTTCCTCCTGACTTGTGGTTGAGGAAGTAGAATCGCTTGCCATTTTTGGCTATTCCCACCACGACATTGTTGCCGGAATTATTGAACTTTTTCAGGTTTTTCGCTTCCGCAAACTGGTCACCGCTGGAGGCGCTCGTCCAGATGTCTTGCCCTCCGGAATTGCCGGAGTGGAAGGTTCGGGTGAAATACAGCGTACCGTCGGGGGCTACCAATGGCAGACTTTCTTCTGCCGACGAATTGACAGAGGGAGGCAATTGCTCAGGACGTGCAAATCCGGGTGCGCCGGTCTGCGCGAAGATGTTTCCGACCAGGCAAATCAAAGATGGAAGAAGGAAAAATTTGGTCATTTTTTAATTCAGTTTTTGCGGTTGAACTGAAATCCCAGAACCAACTCATGGCTTCCGCTGCTGATGTCGTTTATTTGAGATGTCACATAATCGTAAGCGTATCCAAAGCGCACAAAATCATTGATGCGCAATCCTGCCAGCAAAGACACTGCGTCCTGATTCCGGTAAGAAAAACCGAGCCAGAATTTTCGCTGGTATTCGGCTTTCAGGTTGATGTCGAAAGAAGCCGGTGCAGGATTGAGAAATTTAAACATCATACTCGGCGTAAGATCAATACTCTCACTTACCGTAAACCGGTATCCAACAGTGGCAAATTGGTGTAGTTCGAGTCGGGCCTGACTTAGATCGACAGGGCTGGACTCGTTGCCGAGGTTGATTTGATTTCGACCGATCTGATAGATTGAATAACCAACAAACGCCCTGTCACTGTATATATAAAGACCGGCGTTGAGGTCGAAAATATTTGAGCGCGTACCGTTTGATATGAAATCGTTGTAGGTATTGTCGTTCGGATTTTCAAGATTTACCCGGCTTGCACCAAAATTCATCCCATACCAACCCATGCTGGCTCCTACGGCCAAATAATAATCGTCTGCGACCGGATGATGATAGGAATAGCTTCCCATCACCGAAGTCCGCTTAAATAAGCCGTATTCATCGACAGCAGTCATACCACCCACCACGTGTTTTGCTTTGCGCTCCATGTCGGTATTGGTCAACATTCGCGGATTGCTGATTGGGATGGCGTAGAGATATCCCGTTGACTCAGGCTTTTTGCCGAGATTTACAGTTCCGCTGGCGTAATAGGTTTGAGGCGCACCATCAAATCCTGCCCATTGCTGACGGAAACCGAGGTTGATGTCCACATCTGTTTCGAGGCTTGAGGCGGCAGGGTTCAGCACATACCCATTCTGCATGTACTGGCTAAACTGGGGCAACTGCTGGGCGCTTCCCATTCCTGAAAACAGTCCCAACAAGGCGGTAAGATAAAATGCAGGCGTAAAGTTCTTTTTCATGGCTTATCGGATGATGTTGACTGTTCCATTCAGATTTTCGATGCCAGATTCCTGGTAATCGATCACGTAGAAATAAGAGCCTGTGGGCAGGAGTTCTCCGTTGTGCTTTCCATCCCATGGTTCGCGGTAGCCGGTAGATTGGAAAACCTCATTTCCCCATCTGTTGTAAATGAAGACCTGCACGGCCGGATACTGCTCGATGCCCGGAATATTCCACACATCGTTTACCCCATCATTGTTGGGCGTAATGGTGTTCGGTAAATCCCGGGTAATCCTTACCTGCACGGAGTCTATTTTTTCACAACCCAATGGGGTGGTGTAGCTCAGATAATAGGTCGTGGTTTCAGTTGGACTTGCGATTGGATTTTGACAATCCACGCAACTGAGACTTTGTGCCGGACTCCAACGGATCGTTCCACCCGGAGGGGATACAGAAGCCTGGAGGTTGGCCTGACCACCAAAGAGGATGGATTGGTTTGCTCCGGCATCAACGGATACTCCGGTTTCTACAGTGATGATGACCGTGTCTCGCAATACCTCACATCCATTCAGGGGATCAATCGCCCATTCAAAATAGTTTTCTCCCACGCCAAGGCCGTCAACTTCGGTCGCTGCATTGTTTGGATTCTGGATATTGCCAGAGCCTTCTATGAGGGTCCAGGTTCCCTGACCTATCAGGTCGAGATTTCCTGCAAGGGTGGTAGAGGTTTCTTCACAAATGTTCTGGTCTTCACCGGCCTGAGGAGCGGTACCACGTGACAACACTTCTACATCAAAAGAACAGGTAGTTGTATTTCCACTATCGTCGGTGGCGGTGAAGGTGACGGTGGTAATGCCCGGCGGGAATGACGACCCGCTGGCCAATCCTTCTGACTGGACAATACTTACCAGGTTGGTGCATGCATCTTCTGCCGTCGGTGAGGGAAATTGGACAACCGGGTCGCAGGTTGCGAATGATTCCGGACAGAGGCCAAAAACAGGTGGTGTAATATCGTTTACCGAGATTTGGAAAGCGCAGACAGTGGCATTTCCGGAAGGGTCTGTCGCGGTAAACTCGATGGGATAAACGCCCGGGCCTACTTCCGTCCCGGATGTGATACCTCCGGTCTGGGTTACTTCCACGCTGCAATTGTCAAGGGCTTCCGGCGTGGTGAAAATCGGTTGGAATGTGCAGTTGTCATTCACGATGTCAAAAGAAAGATCCTCCGGACACATCACGAAGCTGGGGAATTCTTTGTCTTCCACGGTTATATCGAATGAGCAAGAGCTCGTGTTGCCCGCTGCATCTGTCACAGAGAATGTATAAGTGGAGACACCGATCGGAATTGTATCTCCTGACTGGGGACCGCCGGTTTGGATGACGTTCAGGCTGCCCGGACAATTGTCAGTTGCTTCCAGGAGGCCAAAAGTGATTATTGCGCCGCAAAATCCTTCTTCGGCTTCCACAGTTACTGATTCAAAACAGTTAATAACGGGAAATTCATTATCGGTAACGGTTACCGTAAACGTACAAATAGCGGTATTTCCAGAAAGGTCGGTGGCCTCGTACACCACATCGGTGGTTCCTACTGGAAACAAACTTCCGCTGTTAAATCCTCCGATGAGGGCGATGGTGACATCTCCACAATTATCTGAAGCGACAGGAATATCATAATTGACTACTGCACCGCAGCTCCCCGGATCGTTATTTACTGAAATGGCGGCTGGACAGGTAATTTCCGGTGGGACAGGTTCTGTTACGTTCACCTGAAAGCTGCAGGTTGAAGTATTTCCGGAAGGATCAGTCACTTCATAAGTAACTGTATGGTTTCCTACCTGAAAGACGGAACCACTTGCTCCCCCCGCAATTAGTGTGATGGAAGAGACGCCACAATTGTCGTTTGCGCTTACAGGAGGGTAGTTCACAACCATTTCACAATCGCCTGGTTCCGCTTCCGCAAAAACATTCTCAGGACAAACTATCACAGGCAATTCGGTATCTTCCACAGTGATGGTGAAAGAGCATGTCTCTGTATTTCCTGCAAGGTCTGAAACCTGATAGGTAATGGTGGTTTCACCTTCCGGGAAAATGCTGCCGGAAAGCGGTCCACCAATCTGTACGGGTATTAAGTCAGTGTCGCAATTGTCGGTGGCTGTAGGAGGATTGAAGGTAACAACAGCTGTACACAAGCCGGGATCGTTTGATACCTCCATGTTTTCAGAACAATCGAAAACCGGTGCAGAGGTATCCTCTACCGTTATCGTAAAGCTGCACATAGAGACATTTCCGCTCAGGTCGGTAACTTCGTAAGATTCTGTTGTGATACCGACAGGGAAAGTAGCCCCTGTGCCAAGTCCGGCTATCTGAACGGTCGTTGCGTTTCCGCAATTGTCAGATCCTATCGGTATGAGATATGATACCATCGCTCCACAATTATCCGGGTCATTTGGCACAACCATATCATCGGGACAGGTGATATCCGGGAAGACATTTTCGGAAACGAATACTGTAAAACTGCATGTCGCAGAGTTGCCGGAATTGTCGGTGGCTTCGTATGTTACTGTGGTCAATCCCACAGGGAACATTTCGCCCGAAGCGGGACCTTCCACGAGGGTGACAGAACTTACGAGGCAGTTGTCGGTCGCTATCGGCAAATCGTAAACGACCGGGGCCTCACAATCGCCATCCGGAATATTTTCCACAAGGATATCGGCAGGGCAGGTTATTATGGGTACCTCTGTGTCCTGAACAAGGACTTCAAAGGTGCATGTCGCCGAATTGCCTGAAACGTCGATAATTTCATAGGTCACAACCGTATTTCCTACAGGGAAAATATTGCCGCTACCAATTCCGCTGATGAGAAGAATGCTCTGAATACCACAATCATCAGTTCCTGTGGGTAATTCATACGTGACTATGGCTTCACAGGCTCCTTCATCGTTTGCCTGAACAATATTGGCAGGACAGGTGATCTCCGGATCATTCTGATCGGATACGATGATCTCAAAACTGCAAATTGCCGTGTTGCCTGATTCATCTTCAGCGGTAAATTCCACTGTGGTGGCGCCTGCGGGAAAAACAGAGCCGCTAACGGGGCCTCCGGTTTGGGTAACAGTGACGTCCGAGCAGAGATCAGTAGCTGAGGGTGTCGGAAAAGAGACAGTGGCCTCACAATTCCCACTTTCTGCCACAACGGTGATATCATCAGGGCAATCAAACACGGGTGGGTCAGTTTCATCCACAGTGATTTGAAAGGTGCAGGTGGACGTGTTTCCAGCCGCATCGCTGGCCTGGAAAATGATATCATAAATACCGGCCTCCTGCATGGTGCCGCTCGCCGGTCCTGAAATCAGGGCGATAGTGGCTGGCGGACAATTGTCTGTTGCAACCGGATTTGGGTAGGTGATTAATACTTCACAGCTTCCGGATGGAATGCTGAAGTCAGCATTTGCCGGACAAGTAATTACGGGATTTTCACCATCGTTGATCACCACATTGAAAGTGCAGACAGAGACGTTTCCATTGGCATCTGTGGCTGTGTATTCCATCACGGTGATTCCAATTGGAAATAGTGTATTGGAAGGTTGACCGGCTGTTCGTACAATTGTACCGCCGGGGCAATTGTCCGTAAAAGTCGGGGTGGGAAAAATAGCCAGTCCATCACAGCGACCGGGTTCGGTTGGAAATGTGAGGGTGCCCGGACATGCTATTACAGGAAGTTCAATATCGGTGACTTCCACGGTAAAGCTACACGTGGCCTCATTTCCTGATGCATCTGTGACCCTGTATTCTTCCGTGGTGACACCTATGGGAAAATTGGCGCCAGACCCCAATCCTGAAATGAGTGTAGTGGTCGCTCCGGCACAATCGTCTGTCCCAACGGGCACCGGATAATTTACAACTGCAAAACAATCACCCGCATCGGTGTTGACTGCAATATTACCCGGACAATCGATGGACGGCGGATTATTTTCTGAAACTTTCACTGTAAATGTACATATGGAAACATTGCCAGACCCGTCGGTGGCAGTGTATTCGACGGTGTGAATACCGGTAGGAAAATCACTTCCTGATGTCAGGCCACCTGTCTGTAATAGCGAAAAATCGGGACAATTATCCGTAACCGTGGCGGGCGGAAACACCACCTGGGCAAAACAGGTTCCCGGGGTTGCATTCACAGAAATATCCCCGGGGCAGCTCAGCACTGGAGGAGCTATGTCGACTACAGTGACATTAAAACTGCAGGTCGCTGTATTGCCGCCCAGATCGGTTACTATATATGTTTCTACAGTAGTTCCGAGGGGGAAATTAGCACCGGAACCAAGTCCGGCGGTTTGTTGGGTCATTGAAATGGTGCACTCTTCGTCTCCCTCAGGGGCGGTATAGTTTACGACAGCGGAACAACTGCTTTCGACCTCCACTACAATATCGTCAGGACAAACAATGGTTGGCGCAGTGACATCAATTACATCGATTTGCAAACGGCACAATCCCAAATTTACTTCAGAGTCAATCGCTTCGAAATTCACGCTGTTTTCTCCTATTGGAAATACAGAACCGCTTGGCAAACCTCCGCTTTGATACACATCGATTACCACACAATTGTCGGTGACGGGAGGTATTGAAAAATTGACGACTGCACCACATGTTAAGGGATCGGCATTTACGATTAAATTAGGTGGACAATCGAATACCGGGTCTTCAACGTCCTGCACAGTAATAAAAAAAGTGCAGACAGCAGATTGTCCTTCATTGTTGGTTACAGTATATCTCACCTGTGTAACGCCTACAGGAAAGAAGCTGCCAGGGGGAAGCCCTAAGGTAAGGGTAGTTGTAATTCCCGTACCAGTTCCGGTGCCGACTGGGGGGGTGTAGTTTACCACAGCACCGCATTCTCCGGGATCGTTGTCCTGAGTAATATTGGGAGGGCAGGTGATGGAAAGCTGACCATGAGAAGTGAAACCGGAAAGAAGCGAAATAGTCAAGATTGCCCAAAAGAGGGGCTGGTGGAGTGCAAGCGTAAAATACTTCATAAGCAATCAGGGTATGGTATCCTGCCATTCAAAGATAGCTTTACGACCGAAAGGTGTATAGGTTTACAAAAAACTTTTCAAGATTCAAATCTTGAAAGGTTTTATTTGTTTTTTCTCCCATTTTCTTTTTCCAATTGCCGGTTTGATTTCAGGTTATCACCGCACCTGTAACAGTATTTTGCTTCCTGTCTGTGTGTTTCAGAACCACAGGATGAGCAAATCAATGTGACATCGGAAGATTTGTTTTCCTGTACATCACTGTAAATTTCAGCACCTACAATCCCCGTAGGAATGGCGATGATAGAATATCCCAATAGCATGATAATAGAAGCAATCATTTGACCCGCAACTGTGGTGGGCGTGATGTCGCCAAAACCCACAGTGGTGAGGGTTACAATGGCCCAATAAATACTCAGGGGAATGCTGTTGAATCCACTTTGATGACCTTCCACGAGGTACATAATGGTACCCATGATGAATACCAGAATTAATACATAAAAGAAAAATACCACAATTTTGTGACGGCTCCGCAGAAGTGCTCTCCCCAGGGTTTGAGATTCTTTTACAAATCGCATCAGTTTCAGAACCCGGAAAACCCTTAGTAGACGGAGTGCCCTTAAAATCGAGAGACTTTGAGAACCAATAAAAATCAGGCTGAGGTAGGTCGGAACTATTGAGAGCAAATCGATGAGACCAAAAAAGCTGAAAATATACCGGGCTGGCTTCTTTACGACATAAATTCGCATGAAGTATTCCAGCGTAAAAAAACCTGTCACCACCCATTCTATGATGCGTAAGACGAAGCCATATTTGATATTGATATAGCTGACACTTTCGAGCATTACGGCCAGCACGCTGATGAGAATCAGGATGAGCAGCACCACGTCGAAAAGTTTACCAAGTTTCGTGGAGGTTCCAAAAATGATCAGAAAGAGTTTCCTGCGCAGGGGACTTCGCTCATGTTGACTTGAGTCGCCCGTATAGTTCTCTTCTGAAAAATCAATCGGCATTAGTTGCTGGCGCTTTGAGGGGGGTAAAGTAAGGGAATTTGATGATTAGTTGATGTGCTGATTAGTTGATGTGCTGATGAGTTGATTTGATGATATGTTAATGTGGTGATGTATTGGTGTCAAGGGGGGGTGGGGGAAAGGTTATTGATTTTTGGGTTCATGACGGCAAACCAAATTGGGGGAATGAGGCTGAGCAACATCATGCCGGGATAGCCGGTGGGCATCTGGGGGCTTTGGTCGTGGTGGTCCAGGATCTGATATTTTTTGGTGGGTTCGTAGTGGTGGTCGCTGTGCCGCGAAAGTTCAAACAACATAACCCGGCCCACGACGTGATTTGAATTCCAGGAGTGGATGGGTTGCACTTTTTCATACCGAAAGTCAGTGACTTTTTGGCGTTGCAACCCGTAATGTTCGATATAATTTACAGTTTCCAGCATCAGAAATCCAACAATGGCGGCTCCGGTGTACTTGGCCAGAATAAACCATCCGAATCCAAGGCCTATGATCAGCCAGAAAGCGATTTGAATTAATTGAAACTGGATGATTTCATTTTCAAATGACCACGGTGATTTACCCAGACGCTGCAGTCTTTTCTTTTCAATGTTCCAGGCTGAAATAAAACTGTAGAACAGGGAGCGCAACCAGAAATGGTAAAGAGATTCATTGAATCTGGCGGAAGCGGGGTCCTCGTGGGTGCTTACATTTTTGTGGTGGCCGCGGTTGTGTTCCACAAAGAAGTGCATGTATGCGCTTGGCAGCAAAAGCATTTTGCTGAGGGTTTGCTCAAAACGGGTTTTGCGGTGGCCGAGTTCGTGGGCCACATTGATGCCCATACCGCCCAGCATCACTCCAAGTGAAAGTGTCAAGCCGGTGATTTCGTATCCGTGAAGATTCATTTGCTTCAAAGCAAACAGGTAAAGGATAATCATAGTATACAATACCGGAACAACCAGGTAAAGCAAGAAGTCATAACGTTTGTCGGCAAGGCGCATTTCGCTTTCTGTGGATTCCACATTTCTCTCCTGAGGAGCAAAAAATATCTCGAGGAGCGGTATAATTCCGAAGGCAAAAATGAGTGGGGCATACGACCAGAGGCCACGCTGCCAAAGTCCCACCAGAAAAAGCACAGGCAGGATAAAGACCATTCCGTATTTCAGTACACGCGCTTGCATGGGATGTGAATTGGTGGGGGAATTTACGATTTACGATTTACGATTTGGGATTTGGGAATGAAAAATTTGACAAAGCCCGGGGTTTTGTCATTCCTATTGCACTTTGTGTTAATATCCTTATTCTTGTGTGATGCGAAATTTGATCTATCCCTTTTTTGTTTTTCTGTTGGTCGCTGTTGCTAGCAACTTGCAGGCTCAGGATTTATTGGGAGAACATTTTCAAACAGAAATTCATTTTCGGAAAACGGGGATGTTGGTGCTTGGATCGTGGGCTACAGCCAATATCGCTGGAGGATTGGTGCTCAGGGCGAATACGGTTGGGAGACAAAGGTATTTTCATGAGATGAATGCCATTTGGAATACAGTTAACCTGGGCATTGCGACTTTTGGATATATTTCTGCCGCGCGGATGGGTGTCCCTGAATCGGCATTCGGATTGTATCAGGAACAGGAGTCGCTTGATAAAACCCTTCTTTTCAATGCTGGTCTTGATCTGGCCTATATCGCCGGTGGATTCTGGATGATGGAAAGGGCGAAAAATACAGACAACAAACCTGAAAGACTGGAGGGATATGGGAAATCTGTGGTTTTGCAGGGGGCGTTTTTATTTGTATTCGATTTGGCGATGATCGGTTTTCACCAAAAATTAAAAATTCCGGAAAACCTAGGTTTAAGTCTGAGGCCGGGTTCTCCTGACTTTTTGTGTTTCTCTTACGCATGGTAAAGTGATTCGGTTGACAAATATATCCCTGATGTCGTTTGCGAGTTGGATTTGGAAGATGTACTATTGATGATGCTGGTTCACTTTTTGTGGATCAGATATGTATTCACCCTTTATAAATTTACAACAATGAACTGGACTTATCCGATCAGGTATAAATGGCGTACAGCTTTTGTATTTACTGTCGTTTTGGCGCTCATGCTGGTTAAAAATGTAGTAGATAAGCGCAATACGGAAGAGCTCAATTCCACTTTTAATTCGGTGTATGAAGACCGGCTGGTGGTGGAGCAATATATTTATCAGTTGTCCAAACTTTTGTATGAGAACAGATTGATGCTCGATGGATGTGCAGATCAGGATGCCATCATGTCCATGCAGGAGCGGCTTGTAGCCAATAACCGTCATATGGACGAGATTATATTGGCCTATGGGCATACCCACCTTACGGAAAATGAAGCGGTGGTTTTTGGATACCTGCAAAAGGATATCGCAGCCATCGAACGAATAGAATTCACCTATCTGGCAGACCGGGATGATCCAGTGCTTGTTCAAAATGATGCGGCGCTTTTCAACACGACCTTTCTTACTGCGATTGGTCATTTGAACGAACTTTCCAATATTCAGATGGAGACAGGCAAAGCTTTGCGTGATAATAGCAATAAAGTAATGGCGGGGAGTATGATATTGAGCCGGCTTGAAATCGGAGTACTCATTTTATTTGGGTTGTTTGTACAGGTGCTTATTTTTTCTGCCCGTTTAAGTACCACGAAAAAGGACGTGAAATTCGGGTTGAACTGATAAACCATAAAGATTAGGTTAATCTTATTCCTCCAGTCCCTTCCTGATCTTTCCTTTCAATATTACTCCATCAACGGCTGGTGAGCCGAATGAATAGGGGAGGTAGGAGAGATGTTCGCAGGGTTCTGTGATAATCAGGTTGGCGATTTTTCCGGGGGTGATTGTGCCGGCATCTGCGCTGATTTCCATAGCCGCGGCTCCATTGATCGTGGCTGCGTTGATAGCTTCGGAAGGAGTGAGTTTCATTTTGATACAGGCCAGTGATACGGCAAGAGCCATATTTCCGGAAGGAGCGGAGCCGGGATTGTAATCGGTAGCAAGGGCGAGGATGGCATTTCTTTTAATCAGTTCCCGCGCCGGAGTGTAAGGTATGCTTAGAAACAAACTGCAAAGTGGCAGGGCAGTAGCGATCGTATTTGAATCTCCCAGCGAGACAAAGTCAGGTTCGTCCATCACTTCGAGGTGGTCGACCGTTACCACCCCAGCTGCTACCAGCTTCGGTATGGCTCCAAGGGCATTGAACTGGTTGACGTGGATTTTTGATTTGAGGCCGTGGTCGGCGGCTTTCTGCACGATTTCAAGTGTTTCATCCACAGAAAAGTATCCGCTTTCGCAAAAAACATCTACGTAATCGGCCAGCCCGACTTCGGCGACGGCGGGGATCATTTCTTCGAGCACGAGATCGATGTATTTGCGGCGGTCGTTTTTGTAAATCGCTGCGATGGCATGGGCTCCGAGAAAGGTGGATTTGATGAAGAGATCGCTCTCGTCGCGGAGGCGTTTGATCACACGCAACATTTTGAGTTCGGTGTCGGTGCTGAGTCCGTATCCGCTTTTTATTTCGATGGCACCGGTGCCTTGCAGTGCCACTTTGTGCAAACGTTGCGAAGCCTGCTCGAAAAGTTCGTCTTCCGACATGTCCGCGAGTTTGGCAGCCGAGTTGAGGATACCGCCGCCCCGGTTGGCTATTTCTTCGTAAGATAGACCTTTGATGCGGTCTTCAAATTCGCGTTCCCGCGTTCCCGCAAATACGAGGTGGGTGTGGGAGTCGCACCAGGAGGGAAGCACAAAACGCCCTTCGGCATCGATCACTTCCAGGTCGCGCCAATCGGTGATGCCGGCCCAGTCGTCCATGCTACCATACGCTGAGATGCGGCCTTCGTCTATGGCGAGGAAGGCGTTTTCGAGTACGGGAAGGCGGTCGAGATCACCGCCGCGGAGGTGGGCGGGAGGGTTATCATATACGCAGGCGAGTCCGCGGATGTTTTTGATGAGGATGGGCATCGGTGAATTTTATGCAAAGATGAAGTTTTCGGGCGGAATGGGGAATGGGGAATGCGGAATGCTGTAGCCTGAAAATCCCTGCGACAATTCCTTTTCGCGAAAGCGCAATCACAGCCTTAATTCACCACCAAAACTTTCGTTCCCACCCCTTTTTCGGTGCGAAGATTGACAAAATAAAGTCCGGCGGGGAGGTGGCTCACGTCGATGCCAATCTGAAGTCCCGGGTTTTTGCTAATCAGCTTTTTTACCGACCGACCGGTTTGGTCGTAGATCACCACATCTATTTGGCTCAGGTTTTCTGAGAGGCCGATGAAAAACTGACCAGTGGAGGGGTTTGGAAACAAGTTGAACGCCATGTATCGGCCATCGGCATTGTGGACGCCCACAGGCTGTCCAAGGGGGTAGCTTCCCTTCGAAATGAGATAGGAACTCACAATGAGGTGAGGATTGAAACCGCCATCGCAATTGTCGCAGGTCACGCCGCTCACGCAGTCGGGATGGTTGGGGTGGCAGAGGTCGACGTAACTTTCGTCAAAAACATAATTGAGCTCCACGTCATCACCGATGTAGGGACTCATATCGAAATCGAAAAACTGTGCGATAGATCCCGGACACCAACCCGCGCGGTCAAAGTGCCAGGTACCAAACTGCGGACTGCAATTGTCGGGATTGGGGTTGCAATCGTTCCAGTTGTGTTGCTCGAAAGCTTGAGATCCATTCACCCAGATGTGGTGGGTGTTTTCACTAAACTCCGCGGCGTTGTTGGTGTTTTCCGTTTCGGAATTTTCGTCCACGCCCCAACCGTGACCGGTGGAGACGAGTTTGATTTTGGCGGTCGTGGTATTTTCCGGAAAAGACATGGTGTAATCTTCCGTGGGTTGAAGGTTGGCCATGTCGCCAAACTGATAAGTCTGATACCAGAGTTTTTGCACTTCGGAATAGGGGTTTGAAGGTTCTCCGGAGTTGTAAGCCAGGTTCAGGGTGTATTCAAATCCGTTGGCAAAGGTAACGAGTGTGATGCGAAAAGTGGTTTTTCCGCTGAGCAAAGACATGAAATCAGTGAGGTCGATCTCGTGGTTGCAGGCCACGCCGTAGGGCGTAAGGTAGCGAATGATCTCGTACCACTCGCCGTTTTTGCCCTGCACTTCCACGCTCGACACCCGATCCCAGGGGTCGCAACCCCCGGTCGGGCAGGTGATGTCGAGGTGGCCGATGATCTGATCGTAAGCACCCACATAACTGGGCAGATCGGCTTCCACGATTACCGTTGGCACATCGATATACACATGGGCTTCGTCGATGCCTGTGGCTTCGGTGTCGGCCATGGCATCGGTGATGGTTATTTCGGCGGAAGCCGTGGCATTGCTGCCAAAATTATTGGATGCAGAGACTGTTATTTCCAGGGTGCCGTAACTGGTTGGGGTCCACCAGCCGGTGTAGAAACCGTTTTCCCAGGAGTCGAGCATCACTGTTTCGCCGTCGATGGTGACGGAGACTCCGCTTACTTCAAAGAGATCGGGCGATACGATGGATGATTTTACAGCGAGTTGGACCGGCCGTAATGTGGGCACAAATACATCGCCGGGAAGCGGATGCAGGAGGGTTATTTCCGGAAGGGTGGTGGCGGGGTCGTACACGGTAAAAGTGGCGTACACGTCGGTGGCGGGGTCGAATGTCTCGTTGCCAGCCTGACTCGCGCGGATGGTGACTTCACCGGCATTTCCCGTAAGGGTGATCGTGGTGCCTTCGATGGAGGCAGGTCCTGAGATGATTTCGAATGTGACGGGCAGACCGGAATTGGCTTCCGCCGAAATATCAAACGGGGGATCGGTGATGATTTTGTCTGGGATGGGTGGCATGCTGATGGCCTGGAATCCCGATTCGAGTGTGCCGAGGAAATTGGATGTATTTCCCGAAAGGGAAAAGTTCATGAGGTTGGCGTTGCGATCGCCGGTGCCGATGAGGGAAATGAGCTGGGTGATGCTTTGATTGTTGCCGCCCGGGGTTCCCTGGTTGAATTTGTAATAGGTCACCAGGTTGTCTTCGCCGCCGGTGAGTTCATTGGCCATGATGTCCAGCACTTCGGCCTGGGTGAGGGCTTTGCTCCAGAGCGATACCTCGTCGGCGCCCCCTTTGTAGATGAAGTTGAAGCCCGGCTGAAGCGTGATGCCGACAGTGAAAGGCCGGTTGGTGGATTGGAAAGTGCCTGAGGCCGCGCTGCTGCCTATGAGTTCCCCGTCGAGGTAAAGACGCACCGCATTCTGGTCGAAAATCCAGGCGTAATGTTGCCATGTGCCGGGTACGACGGTGCCATTCGGGGCTACTACTTCGTGGAGTCCGGTGGAGGTGATGACACGGCATTCGACCATGCCATTGTTGAGCTGGATGAGGTACATCTCGCCTGCGCCTGTACCGCCGCCGCGGATACTCATCATGCCCTGGCCGTAGATGAGGGCTTCGGTATTAAACCAGCCTGTCATGCTAATGGTATTGAGACCTGTGAGGTATTGCGAGGCACCGGGAAATTCGGTATAATCATCCACGCCGTCGAAGTGGAGGTATTGGTTAGATTGGGCCTGGGTGTGGCTGTAGCCAAAAAGCAGGACGAAGGCCGCCAGGATTGGTTGGAACTTTTTCATGGGAAAAGGAGGGTTTGTAAGCAAGACAAGTTTACGGATTTTGGAGGGAATGTGGGGGGATGGGGAAGGACAATTGGTAAGAAAAAGGAAACAGGGATTATTTTAAAAACATTAATGGTGTAGAGAGGAAAATCCATTTGATATTCTGCATCAAGTTTTTACCTTTCAGCACCAAAGGAAATTTAGGCTTAAGGTAATCAGAAGAATCCCACTGGATTTGGGGTATATTTATGAAAATGTCAGGGATGTAAACGAGTTGTGCGTCAGCTTGAAAAGCAATTCTACTAACCAAAAACGCTTAAAATGACAAATACACAAGAAAACGTAATATGGATAACTGGTGCGTCATCTGGCATTGGCAAAGCAATGGCCTTTGAATGGGTAAGATTGGGATATAGAGTAGTTCTTTCCTCAAGACGTAAAGAATTATTGGATAAAGTGGCAGACGAAATCAGGCACTCAGGTGGGGAAGCATTGGTCATACCGTGTGATATAATGGAAGAAATCGCTATTGAAAATGCAGTCCAACAAATCATTAATACCTGGGGGCGTTTGGACGTCGTTATAGCGAATGCCGGTTTTGGTGTTTTTGGAAATATGGAAAAGCTAACAGCCAAAGATTGGAATAGACAATTACAAGGCAATGTCACAGGCTTAGCCTTGACGGTGAAATATGCCCTGCCGCATTTAAAGAAAACCAATGGAAGGATTGGTTTATTGGGCAGTGTGGGTGCATATCTTCCCAATCCGAATTTAGGCGCATACGGTGCTTCAAAAGCGGCGGTACACTCAATTGGTCAGACTTTACAGGTTGAATTAATGGGTACAGGTGTGAGTTGTACAACGTTGCATCCCGGATTTGTGATTTCGGAAATTGCGAGAATTGATAATGACGGCGTTTGGCATCCTGAACGGCCAGATCCACGTCCTTCAAATTTAATTTGGCCTACTGATAAAGCAGCCAAGGTAATGGTAAAGGCTATTTTAAAACGAAAAAGAAATTATGTTTTCACTGGACACGGCAAAATATTTGTATGGTTGCAACGATGGTTTCCCGGATTGATGAGAGTTATAATTTCAAAAAGCCCAAAACCAGATTCATAAATAAGATGAGGCTAAATAAAACATGGCTTACGAACTAAACGAATTAAAAAAAGAAGGCTTTTTGCTTCTAACTGAAGTTCAGTGCTAAAAATCCCTGCCTCCGTGTAGCTCCAAAATGATGGCAACTATGTTAGAAGGCTCAATACATCGAACATATGAAAACTAAACTGATTTTTTTGGGACTTATTTTATTAATAATTGGCTGTAACACGACAAAGCCGGAGGAGCGGACTACAAATGATTCCAATGAAATAAGTGAAAGCGGTTCGGAGAGTTCAGTTGATTATGAACCTTCAGAAGCAATTTGGATCTATGACTATAACCAACAGACTGGAGAATCTGAAGTAAAGCAATTGCGTTCGGTTGACAGAGAAACTCTAACGGGTGAGACTTTAGAGAAAATAATAAATAAATCATGGCCGGGAGTGCAGATAAAATTTATCAGAACTTCAAATGACACGGCTTTTATTTCAATTCCGGACAGTGAAGTATTGACACAACAAATGGGATCTGCCGGAGCGGAGAGTTTTATGATTTCAACGACATTTTCTTTTACAGAATTAAAAGGAATAAATTACATATCGTTTGACTTTGAAGAAGGAGACCATGCAATGCCGGGTGTTTATAACCGCAATTCATGGGATAAAAATAAAAACCAATAAAATAAAAAACAGTTGTCAACATTCGGTAGCCAAAATTCCCTGGTTTTGAGAGTTTTTGGTGTCAGTAGGAATTGATCGGCCACGTTTTCGGTTGATAGTTTAAATCTCCAAAGGCCGGCAATTACTGCTACCGCTACACGTCGGTGTGCATTAGAAAAATGAAACAAACCATCATAATTCTGATTTTAGGTCTCCTTCAAACTGTTTCGTTTGCTCAGGAAACCTACACATCAAGAAAAGGCCTAAAATTCTTTCCGTTACATCTTGACATTGCTATAACTGTTGACGGAAATCAAATCCGGTACGAGTTATTCGATCATTGGTACTCGTGGTCATATGCAGAATTAAGACAAATCGCCATTCCGTTAGACAGCCTGGAGATGTTCAACAATGGGAATGATTCAATAAAAATTGAGTTACAGAATAACAAGATTAAACTCGTTGATAAAAGATACCGGTTGAAAAGAAAGATTAGGCATCGAAACTTATGTGCTTCGCCAGAAACAATGAGAAAAATCTCCTTCGCATATGAAGTTTCGAGCAAACAAGAAAACTTACGACATTTTGAATTATATGATAAAGAAGATTTAAAACTTAATGACTTAGAAAAAAGCGATTTATATCGCACAAAAATGGGATTGCTGGAGTTGAAAGATTTGTTAAATGAGATTGCTACATTTTCGACAAAGTATGACG
>JBGTLS010000436.1:0-3024 GCA_041744015.1 Cryomorpha sp.
TGATTGTCGTATAATTTTCCAATAATCTGGTGGAGCCAGACGTGTTTGTAATCGGTGATGATTCCCTGTATGTACAAATTATTCAATTCTTCAGATTGGCGTTTTAGAATCTGAGATGGCATATTTGATTTTGACTTGTAATGGGCCAGTTCTTCCGGTGATAAGTATTTGCTGATTTCGGATTCACTCCCACGCACCATATCAGCCGCAAATGACGGTGCAAATTGAAGGGTACTCGAATCTTCGCCGTGCTCCCATGAACGATGTTTATAGAGCACATGTTTTAAAGCCATCAGCCAAGCCAGATGCCGATAAATCAAGGTTTTTTTCAAAATGCGATCTTCTTCATCATCTACCAGTGATATCTGAGAAATAATCCCGGTTGCAAAAGTTCTGCTGTCATTGACGATGGCACCCCAGATTTTTCTGGCTTCCCAGGTCCGGTCATACGAGCTGTTATTTTTAAAGCCCAGGTAAAAGGCTACAGCTATACCGATTACACTTATTGGTTCCCATGGCAGGGTGAGTGGGAGAGAAGTGATTTCGTACAACGCCACAACCAGGAAAGAATAAAGCATGGCATAAAGCAAATCCTTGCGCGACCACCTTACTGTCATTTTAAGGCTGTAATGTCTTTTTACATACATAAGTCCGAAAATTTTTTGAGCTTCAAATATGGGGATAATCAACTAATATAAAAAAATCAAAAAGCAGGAAGGGTAATTATGATTACAACTTAATGTGATGCACTATCTCTATATTGCCTGCCGGTTTTGGATCATAACATATTTTTACTGAAAACGAGCTTTTTGAAAATGCAAATACAGACGGGCAGTGATATCAATAGATATTTTCTCATTCGGACCATCACACTTATCGGAGCCGTATATTTCATTTTTATTGCCTTTTTTTCATGGAAAGTTTCAAATGATACGCCCTCTTTTAATTCCATCACCAGTGATGGGATGGGCTATTACATGTACCTGCCCTCGATTTTCATAACAGGAGAATTTGGAAACGAACCAGCAGATCATCGTTTTATTGTCAATACATCTCATGGACCCTTGTCGCGATATAGCGCGGGTACAGCACTGGCAATCCTTCCTTTTTTTGGTGTCGCGCGTTTGTATTATGTAATTACAGGCGAAACTTATACGGGTTTTGAACCTGGTTTTCAAAATGCAGTATTGCTCGCAGCAACATTTTATTTTTTAATGGGCCTTTATTTGATGGGTCTGTTATTGAGTCGATTTACACATTCCAGATGGACAATTGGTATTACCCTGCTGGCAGTAGCATTTGGGTCAAACCTTTTAATCCATACCATCCAGACTCCATCGTTTTCTCATGTTTACTCATTTTTCGCGGTTACCGGATTTTTATGGATGGTGAGAAAATACATGGAAACTTCTCAAATGAAATATTTTATCACGGCCTCTCTGCTGTTCGGATATATCCTGCTTTTGAGACAATTTAATGGCTTGGTATTGTTCGCTGTCCCTTTCCTTTCAACTTCTTCCGGAGATTTTTTTTCCTTTTTGAAAAAAGTTTTTGGAAACGTAAAACAACTATCTGCCGGGATTTTACTTGCATTGTCTGTAGCCGGAATTCAACAATTTCTGTGGTATATACAAACCGGTGAATTTGTCTTTTGGGGATATGGAAATGAAGGATTTTATTTCTCCAACCCGGCATTTTTTGATATTTTATTTAATTTCCGTAAAGGTCTTTTCATTTATACGCCAGTCCTGCTTTTGTCTTTAGCTGGACTCTATGCGCTATATAAAAGGAATCAATTTCGTTTTTACTGCTTTGCAGGCTTTTTCCTGTTTTTGACTTATTTTATGAGCAGTTGGTGGATGTGGTATTATGGTCCTTCATTTGGACAAAGACCTTATATCGAATACTATGGTTTGCTATTTATCCCACTTGTTTATCTGATCGACCATATTTCATTTGCCCTCAGGTTATTTTTAATAACCATTTTGGTTGCACTTATCGGCTTAAATTTTATTCAATCGTATCAATACAGTAAGGGGATTATCCATCCCACTGATATGAATTATGAAAAATATCAATATGTTTTTCTCAAAACCAGTTCAGATTTTGAAAATATACTAGGAGGTAACCGGGATATCATACCTTATCACAAGAAGAAAATAGCAGTTTTTGATCTGTCAACAAATTTTGAGGTAAATCAGGAGATGATCCATACAGATGTTGTCTCCAACGATCCCCAAAATTCCACAAATTCGGTCAGTGATTACCGAAACAGGGAGTTTAATACTTTGTTGACTATTCCCCTTGAAGCCCGGCGTACCACCCGCCGATCATTATATGCCGAAATTGATTTGGAAATCCTGAAAACGGCTCCAACCAATTTGCGTGAAGATGCGCTGTTGGTGATTGAGTTACGTGATTCTTTTGGTGAATTATATATGTATTATCCAATTCGAATTCACGACATACCTACAAATGAAATCAACACGTGGCACCGATATTCCTATTCTGTGGAAATACCTGTCCGTAGTGCTTTAGATACCATGAAAATTTATGTTTGGAATAAACATTTGCATCCGCTGCTTTTGGATAATCTGGAATTTAGATTGTTCGCTTTTCCGGAGTGAAACAGGAGGACTGGTAATTTGGGTATGACTGATTACAACAGATTGGAAATGAAAAGTACATATTTTATTGGCAACATTTAATCGTCTTTTTTATCACCATTCCCATTGCTGTTTTCTTCGACGATGGTTTCAAGTTTTTCCGCTCTTTCGTGGTCATCAGCCCAGCGGTATAATTTCGTCGCTTTTTTACCCGCTTTTTCAACAATCCCGGAATTATCCTTTTCAGCCAGCCATGCGATAAATCGCCGCATGAATTTGAAATAGGGTGCTACCAACAAAGCCGCCAGGGCTACAAATAACCAGCCGAAAGGCAGGAATGGCAGCATCAATGCCGCCAATCCGGCCAGAAATATCACAATGGCCAAAGCAGGAATTATAAACTTTTTCATACAAGCTA
>JBGTLS010000437.1:0-2169 GCA_041744015.1 Cryomorpha sp.
CAAAAACTTTCATCCAAAGACCGTCATGCAACAAAACGATCAACACGAAAAAGATTACCTGAAAGAAATGGCTCCCACCCTTTTCGGGAAAAAGCACGAAATACCTGCGGATGCGCCCAAAGGATATTTTGATGCCCTGCCCGGAAAATTGCTGCAGCGCATAACAGCAGAAAAGGTGGACCAGCCAAAAGGAAAAATCATTCGTTTGATTAATTTTCAAAACATCGCCATTGCAGCCGGATTCGCCTTGCTTCTGGCTTTGATTCCCATAGTGCGACACTTTACAAATACTTCGGTAAATTCGGAATTAGCGTCTTCGAATTCATTCGAATTGAAACTCAATGATGACATCGGTATCGATGTGCTCGAAAGCTATTTTGATGAAGAATTTCTTTATGCGAGTATCGAAAGTCATGAAATAAGAAGCTGGCATCTTCGGGATGATATTAGTGATGTGGACATCATGAATTATCTTTTTGAGCATTATGATCCCATTGATATTATTACAAACCTAAACGATTAAAAACAAAAAAAAATGAAAAAGATCATCGGCCTTTGCGCCCTCCTGCTCACCAGTTCATTGCTCGTCGCTCAAACAGATGACAGAGATGATGAAAAAAAACGGGCTGACATTCACAGACAAAAAATTGCATATATCACAACAGAGCTCGCGCTAACTGAAGACGAATCAAAAAGTTTCTGGCCAGTGTACGAAGCCTACAGAAGTGAACTTGAAAAATTTCATGAACTGCGTCAGGAATACAATAAAGAATCACGAGAAAAAGAAACCCAACTCTCCGAAGCCGAGTTGGATCGAAAGATGAATGCGAAATTTGATCTGATCCGCGAAAAAGTTGCTGTAGAACAGAAATATTACGAAAGATTCAAGGGTGTGCTACCAGTGCATAAAGTGGCTGGCCTTTACGAAGCAGAAGAGGGATTTAGAAAAGAATTGATGATGAAAATGCGCGAAAGTCGCGGAGCTGAAGGTGGCAGAGATCGTGAGGTGCGGGAAAGACCTCAGGAGCGTCGATAATTCACCTTAGATAAAGATTGAAATTATCCCGTCCGGACCAATTATTATGGTGTAGACGGGATTTTTCATTTAGCCTACGACCCTGTTGAATCTGCAAAACCCCTGATTACCTTTGCGGCATGGATTCCCAATCGGATTTTTTTCAGTTTCAGGCCCAAACTTCCCCTCACCCTCTGGCGATTAACGTGGCTCGCGCTGAAGGGTCGTATATTTACGACTCAGTCGGCAAATCTTACCTTGACATGGTGTCGGGAATTGCCGTGTCGAATATAGGTCACAGGCATCCGCGCGTGGTTGATGCAATCAAAAATCAGGTTGACAAGTATCTGCACGTAATGCCTTACGGCGAATTTGTTCAGGAACCTCAAACCTTGCTCGCCAGATATCTCTGCGCTGTTTTGCCGGATGGTCTGGATGTTTCCTATTTCGTCAACAGCGGGACCGAAGCCATTGAAGCTTCACTGAAACTGGCAAAGCGTTACACCGGTCGCACCAAAATTGTTTCCTGCCTTAAATCCTATCACGGAAGCACCCATGGATCGCTCAGCGTTTCCGGAAACGAAAAAAAGAAATACGCTTTCCGTCCTTTGCTTCCCGAAGTTTATTTTATGGCTTTCAACGACATGGAAAGCCTTGATTTGATTGATGATCAAACGTCGTGTGTGATTGTGGAAACCATACAGGGTGATGCTGGCGTGCGCATTCCTTCCGTAGAATGGATGCGGGCTTTGCGCCAAAAATGTAATGACACCGGCGCTTTGCTGATACTGGATGAAATTCAGGCAGGCTTCGGTCGTACAGGGAAATTATTTGCTTTCGAACATTTTGGTATTGTTCCGGATATTCTGGCTATTGCCAAAAGCATGGCCGGTGGTATGGCCATGGGATGTTTCATAAGCAGCGCGGATATCATGCAAACCTTGTCTCATGACCCTATTTTGGGACACATCACCACATTTGGCGGGCATCCGGTGTGCTGTGCTGCGGCTGCCGCCAACCTGGAGGTTATCCAAAGCGAAAAGCTCGTGGAAGGATGTGAAAAAAAAGGAGAATATTTGGAAGCGGGCCTTCGCCATCCGTCGGTAGTTGAAATTCGCAGAATCGGAATGATGCTCGCCGTGGAATTCGCATCG
>JBGTLS010000438.1:0-2707 GCA_041744015.1 Cryomorpha sp.
AATCCTACCGCTGAATTACCGATTGCATCATCAAAATCTGCCGTGTACTTTCGACAAAAGACTGTAAATGCCTCTTTGACAATTCAATTGTTATTTGGAATCGGCGGTCAAACAAGTACATAACCTTAATTTAACAAATCATGAAAAATTTTACTTCAGGCATCGTATTGGTGCTCATGGCTATATTTTCAGCCAATTTGCTTCACGCCCAACCAGAGCTGGAATGGGTGCGATCACTTGGCGGGGAAGATGGTGCAGGGGGGACCGGAATTTCAGTGGATTCCGATGACAATGTGTATTCCACCGGATACTTTATTGGTGAGACGGATTTCAGTACTTCGGGCGATCCGGTTATACTCGAACGGAATTTGGTGACTGCTTATGTCACCAAACACAGTCCTGACGGTGAATTGATTTGGGTGAGAAGTCTCTCTGGTTCAGGGGGCAATGGTGGACTTGCTATTACGGTGGATGATCACATATACGTCTCTGGTTATTTTTCGAATATTTTGGAAGTTACAGCAAATGATGAATTGCTCACTTTTGAGGCAGTAGGTTTTGATATGTTTATTCTGAAAATGAATTTCGAAGGAGATATCATTTGGGCAAAATCAATAGGAGGAACTTCTGAATACGACTGGGCTCAAACAATCAAAACAGATCCAAATGACGGGAGTGTATATGTGGGCGGGAATTTCAGCGGAACGGTTGACTTTGACCCGGGAGATGGTGTATTCGAATTGGTCACTGAATTTGCTTTCGAGTACGATGGTTTTATTCTCAAACTTACCCCCGATGGAAATTTCGAATGGGTATATCGCATAGGTGGTCCGGGCTACGAAGTCGTGCAGAATATTGCCATTGATCCTGCCGGTTTCGTTTATGCTGCCGGAATTTTTGAAGTTACTGCTGAATTTGATTTCGAGGGTTCAGGTAATCTAATGACATCTGCAAATTTTGCGGATGGTTTTGTTCTCAAAATAGGTACAGACAAGTCTTTTCAATGGGCTGTACAAATAGGTGATGAAAATCAGGATTGGGCCAATGGCATTGCGGTAGATCCATTTGGAGATGTGGTGGTAACCGGTATGTTTCACGGCACAATGGATTTCGATCCGGGTTCGGGTACAGAGTGGATGACCTCAGATGGATGGGATGTTTTTGTTTGGAAATTAAGTGGAGATGGTGAACTGAGATGGGCACGACAACTGGGCGGGCCAAGTTTCGCCTGGGGAAACGCCATTGCACTGGACGATCAGGGAAATGTTTATACAACGGGATGGTTCAACGGCCTCGGGGATTTTGACCCCGGAGAGGAATACTATTTTTTTAATGGCATCGCATATTACGAGATGTTTATCAGCAAACTTGACGTCAATGGAGATTTCGACTGGGCGGTTCAGGTTGTAGGCGACCCAGGTTCATATGATAACCAGGGAATGTCCATTGTGGTGGATGGAGACAACAATGTGTTCACGACGGGTTATTATTCTCTCACTGCCAATTTCGACCCCAATGATCCGGATTTTAGTATTTCGGCAACAGGAATATCCGAGAATGGATTTGTGTACAAATTGAGTCAGATGGAATCTGTTGGAACAGACAATAACATCTTCGCCAACAATCTCAATGTATTCCCCAATCCAACGTCAAACGAGATAACAGTTGATCTGGGAGAAAAATTGAATTCAGGCGAAATCCGGATTTTCGACATATCGGGTCGTTTAATTTTATCGCAGAATGTGCAACAAACCGACCTTATCAAAATTCAATTGCCATCATCAGCGGTACCGGGAATGTATTTCGTAGAAGTAACAAATGAAGCAGGGGCGAATGCCAGTTTCAAAATTATTCGGCAATAGAATAAATTATACATTATTTAAATTAAAAAAAGCTACCCCCGGGTAGCTTTTTTAATTAAGTAATTATTTTTTTAATTCCTTTTTGACTTCGCCTCAATTTCAGGCAATGCTTCTTTATACACCTCCGGGTCCCAGGTAATCCCCCAGTTTGAAATATAATCCTGAAGTTTTCCAAGTCCTACTGCTTCGCGGCGTTCGTCTACATTGTCCGGATCTTCGAGTGGCAATACATACATTTCATTTGTTTCCGGATCTTGCCCTACCTGACTTCCATAGATCTGCCTTTTTCCCTGACGCAGAGCCACGCGGTCTTCCAGCAGGGCAAGCGCGCTGGCATAAGCACGGCCATCGGCCACAGCTTCCCGCATCATGGGCAGATAGAATTCCTGGGTTTCGAGATCGGCGTGTTGGATCACCAAAAAAAGCGTTTGATTTCCTTGTGGGCCCACCACATCTGCCCCGACCCATCCGCGTTCGTCCAGGATTTTTTTCACTTTCGTTAAATTGATAGAATCTTTCAAATCGATCAATTCCCAGAGGTCATTCATTTCAGGGGAATCATTTCCATACCTTTCCTGAATTTCATTAATCTGTCTGCGGTATTTCTGGTCTTCCTGAAAAATCGAATCGAGCTTCACTACAAGAGGTTTGTCCCAATTGGCTGAGATTTTTTCCCTGTTTGCCTCCACCAATGATAGAACTTCATTCCATCTTTTGTCTGCGTGAAGTGTATTCAAATCACTATCGCTGCTGAGGTGTGCGATATCGTGGTAAATACCTTTTTCGCCGATGTAGATCAACTGGTAAAAAGCCGAGTCGGGCTCATTGGCCAAAGCCCACGAACA
>JBGTLS010000439.1:0-2993 GCA_041744015.1 Cryomorpha sp.
TTGGTAAATTTTATTAAAACTTCATGTCAGCCTTCAGATTCCGAAGGCTGGCGACCCCAAACTGCAGGATTCTCACGCCATTTTTTCAGTGAAGCAATATCAGCCTGATTGATGTAATCAGACTTAAGCGCCTGATTTATCAAGCTTTCGTAATCAGTTAAGGTGTGAAGCTGGCAATCAGCTTCAGCAAAACTAGCTTTTGCATGGTCAAAACCATAGGTGAATATGGCTACCATACCTTTGATTTCACAGCCATGTGCTTTCAAAGCTTCAACAGCAGAAAGACTGCTGCCACCGGTGGAAATAAGATCTTCAAGCACCACCACTGATTTGCCACTTTCTATGTAGCCTTCCACACGGTTTTGAAGACCGTGTCCTTTTGATGCTGCACGCACATATACAAATGGGATCCCCAATTCCTGCGCTACAAGCGCTCCCTGAGCGATCCCTCCTGTGGCTACTCCGGCTATTGCATCTGGCTTGCCGTATTTTTCCAGTATCACCCGCACGAATTCCTGTCGGATATATGTCCTGATTTTCGGAAAGGACAAAGTGATTCGGTTATCGCAATATATAGGCGATTGCCATCCGCTTGCCCAGCTAAATGGTTTGTGCGGCTGTAATTTAACTGCCTTGATTTGTAGAAGAAATTCAGCTACTTTTAGCGCCGAATCGCGGTTTGACTGCATATTGGCAAATGTATAAAGTTTTTGTAAACGAAAAGATTGTAATCCTAACTGATTGTTATGATTTGGAGCTTTTGCAAAATGGAATGCTGTATTTTCAGTATGACGATTTTGAAGAGCTGCACTTTATATTGTCTATGCTCGAAGACTCAAATGATCTCACTGGTGTCATTATACAGTCCAACGAGATAGAGATACTATGGGCCGATTTTAGGACACACTTTAGTGAAATTGAAGCTGCGGGTGGGCTTGTGACCAATGATTCAAATGAAATCTTACTCATTCATCGCTTCGGCCATTGGGATTTGCCAAAAGGCAAACGTGAAAAAGGAGAATCAATACTTTCATGCGCATTTCGTGAGGTGCAGGAAGAATGTGGACTAAATGATCTTAAGCCGGGAAAACAACTTTCTGACACGTATCACACGTACCGCGAAAAAGGGTTTCGCATATTGAAGCGAACGTATTGGTTTGAGATGAAGAGCAAAACCGAAAAAACCGTTCCGCAGGCCGAGGAAGGAATCGAGCAGGCCATATGGATAGCGCCATCAAAAATTGACTGGAGTGAGATGAAAACATACCCAAACATTCGGATGCTCATCGATTCAAGTATGCTTCCTACTGACCAATCCTGAGTTTATTCTGCTCTTCTTTTGCGACCTTGAGTTTGAAAAGGTGTTTTTCGAGCTCGTCCCCCGCCTTTGGCGCTTCCTTATTTTTTCTGATCGTGCCATCAGGATCGATCCATACCGCGTGTGGTATGGAATAGACACCCAATAAATTCAGGTATTCCGAAATATCCTGAGGAAATGCGGTTAAGAATTCTTCATTATCTTTTTCTTGCGACCCGGCGGCGATGTCTACCCGGAGTATGTGAAAGTGATCCCGGTATTTCTCAGCCAGTATTCTCAGCTGATCAAGTTCCTTCTGGCTTTCGGTATTCCAGGATGCTGTAGTGATCAAATATGTTGGAAGCGAATCTTCAATGGGCCAGGTCATACCATTCTCCGCAAAGTCTAAATGCAGAGAATCTATCGGGAAGCCGGTTGTACGATTTAAAGAGGTTGTACGAACCCTCACCGCTATTTCCCGAACGGGTGATTCTGCATTATTTTCAAGCCAGGAGAGCACGCTCAGCAGTGGTTTGCTTTTATATTTATTGTCATACAGGCTTTCTGCTGTTGATTTCAGTATTACAAAATGACGCAGCGCCTGGTCTTTGAGAAAATCATCATTTGCCAAAAGGCTGTCAAGTCCTTCCGGATTTAATCCTTTGGAAAAACGATTGTGCATAGCAATACCTCCAAACCGTGAATCAAATGAATCAAAATAGGAAGCATAGAAGAGATCTGTAAAGGTGTACCAGGCAGGGTTGTTTAAATTCCACGGCTGGTCCTGAATGTAGGATTCGAAAATTCTATTTTTCGGAGCCCCGGCAGTCAGTTTCATTTCGGCGAGGGAATAATCGATGTAGTTGCGCAGAAATTTATTTTCCTGCAGCGTATCGACCTTGGCAGATTCAAATTCCCTGAGTTTTACAAACATGGTTTTAGAACCTAAAAACCTGCTGTTTTGCAGAAAAAAATCGTAATAACCGGCATCGAACTGTGCAATGCCCGCATTGACATCATTGGAATCCAAATCCGGAAATATATAGATGAAACCTCCCGTCTGCCATGTATCGATGAGTACGTCGTTCGGTTCGCGGTTCACTGCTATCTCTAAGGTTCGACCGGGGGTAAGATAAATGGGTGCCTTAAACCGGTTTACCGCCAACCAATACTGACTGATTTCCTCTATGTTGCTCCGCAATTCAAAATTGCCATCACCATCAACGGTATCGGCATCAAGACGAATTTCGGTTTTTGAAATGGGATCTGAATAGGAGAGAAGCCTTATTTCCCGACCAGCCCAATGCGGGGCACTGCCTACAACAACGGCATCCTGCGCCGTACTCAGCACGGGAAAAAGTAGTATAAAAAAAGCGAATCTAAAATTCGTCATTCAATTGGATAGAATTGGGAATGAATTTGCTTACATCTCCACCATTCCTGTGGATGTCTCTTACGATTGATGAACTGTAGGCCGCATATTCCGGATTGGTAACCAGAAATACCGTGTCTACTTCAGCAGCCAGCTCCCGATTCATTTGTGCGATGGATTTTTCAAATTGAAAATCTTCGGCATTACGGAGTCCGCGTATGATGTGCATGGCACCGACCGATCGGCAGTAATTTACAGTCAATCCCTGATAGCTGCCCACTTCTACGCGGTCTTCAAAAGAGAATGTCTGTTTAATCCAATTCA
>JBGTLS010000440.1:0-3578 GCA_041744015.1 Cryomorpha sp.
TTTTGAAGGAGCGCAGCGGATTCAAAAATTGAACTTAGCCGCAGGCGTTTTCATGACCGAAGGGAATAACTAAGCGAGGTACGAGCGTTCTCACTGACCGAAGGGAAGTAATCGAGACCCCTTGGAGATGAAAATTCCACAGCTTCTCGATGGACATTTCATTAGCGTCAGGTCGAGTGCGCGACGAAGGAGCGTGTATCGAGACCTTTTCCAGATGATGTAATTTTCACCGCCTCTCGATTACGCGCAAGTGTCGGCTTCCAGCGGTGCGCGTGAGCACTCGTGCCTCGCATAGTTCAATTTTCAACCTAAGAAGCTGCTCACCTTGCTTCGCCGTGGTGGCATCTTCTCTCACTACCAATGACACACCTTTTAAAACTCTCAATATTAATCAGTTGAAAAGGCATAATTTCATCGCATCTCGATAAAATTTTAGCCCTAAGAATCTGTACGTCTCCGCGATGCTCCGACTACAGCTTCTATGGCCTAAAATCACTCGATGTGACAGGGTTAGCGAATTAAAGGCAAGATTTACTACATGTCATCATTTTACAATAAGTAATACAAAGCCGTTACTCATATCTCGAAGTGACCAAGTTATCGAAGTGTCGAAGTATGAAAATGGGAGTAATAAAGGGTGTGAGAAACTTGAGTTATGTATTATCTGTTTAAGACCACATATTGCTCACGAAACAACTTTTCGAAATTTACAGTAATAATTTATCTTTGAGAAATACTACCTTCCGAATGGGTTTAAATTCCAGATAAACGAACATATGCTTTGAACAAAACGCTACTGTTATGCGCAAAAATGAAAAAAAGAATAAATTTCTGCCAATTCAACACCTCTGTATAGCTCTAATTTTAGTTCCTAATGGTCTTGACAAAATTAACCATCACCACAACTTTATTGGTCTATTCATTTTACTCCTGGCTTCAATCATCATCGCATATTTTATTTATCAAAAAAGATCAAAAACAAAAAATAACCGGTTTTTAATTACTGTATATATTGTTGAAAGCCTGGCACTGTTTCTCACGGCTTACAGTTATTTCATTGAAGGTAAAAGATTTTTACCATATCTGATAATACTTGCAGGAATTGGCTATTTAATAGCTGCAGGGGTCCAAATATTTAAAAAGAAAGAATTAATTAATGTCGGGACTGTAGAAAATTGACATGCTTTTTAAATTACTGCCGTTGCCCGTCTGAGGTGCTTCAATTCGTGTCTTACGTGCAATTATGGCAATTAGTGGCTTAAAAAGCAGCTTGCGGCCAAAACAATTCCACGTGATCACGAAAAAAAATTCAAACACCAATAGGGGTTCCCCCACTTTAAGTTGTCGTCGTCCTGTATCACCTGCCTGCCGATCAGGAAGGAATTCTTACTTTGCGCCTGCAAATTACTCATGACAAGCACGCAGGACAAAGCAATTTTTGAGCGGGTGAAACAAGGCGATGAAAACGCCCTGAAAATGCTGTTTGATATGTACTACAACCCCTTGTGCCAATACGCCAATACCATGCTCAGAGATTCCGCTGCTGCGGAGGATGTGGTGCAGCAAATCTTTACAAATCTATGGGTGCAAAGGTCGAAAATCGGGATCGATGAGGCTTTAAAACCTTACTTATATTCAGCCGTGCGAAATGCGACTTACAATGTTTTCAAACACCATAAAGTAAGACAGGTCCACCATGATTATATGAACGCAGCTTCCGCAAATCAAAGCCCGGATGGCAGCGAAGTGCTCGAAGCCGTCGAATTACAGCAACGCATCACGGCCGCGATTGAAGAGCTGCCACCCCAGTGCCGTCTCATTTTTTCAAAAAGCAGATTCGAATCCCTTTCCTACAAAGAAATCGCCGATGAAATGGGCCTTTCGGTGAAAACGATCGAAAACCAAATGGGCAAAGCCCTTCGCCTGATGCGGGAAAGTTTACGGGATTATCTGCACATACTCATTGCCTTCGGATTTTTACAAGGATGAACGAACAGGAAAGCCATATCGACTTGCTGATAGCGCGATACCTCGCAGGAGAAGCCATGCCTGAAGAAGCCATGGCGCTGGACGAATGGCGCTCCGAATCGCCAGAGAATGAGCGCTATTTTGCGGAAGCGTATACCATCTACCACGGTGCCGATAAAACCCCGCTGAAATTCGACCCTGAAACGGCCTGGGAGAAAATACAGAATACGCTGACACCGGATGCTGAAAATTCCGGGGAGACCTCCCCATTCGTTGTTCCAAAAGTGGTACAACTACAACGAAATCCACCAGCAGTCTGGAAGATCGCGGCGGGCATCGCACTCCTCGCAACACTGGGGGTAGCTCTGGCATATTTCCTCAATCCTGGTGCGGTGACGGAAGAGTTTGCTTCCGGACAAACCATCACCACGGATACCCTGTTCTCAACCAGTTTGGTAACTATGAACACCAACAGCAGCCTGAACTACCGCTACGACAAAAGAAAAAACACCGAAACAATTGAACTGACCGGCGAAGCTTTTTTCGACCTCAAAGCCCCGGTCGGAGTGATCACAAATATTGAAGCAGGAGGTTTGATCATTCGCGACATCGGAACGGCATTTCACGTAAGTGCATACCCGCAAAGCGACACCGTGCACGTATGGGTGGAATCCGGAGAAGTGGCAATCTTCACAGCTGAACATCCGGGCATATCCCTCGGTCCGGGCGAGGGTGGTCTTTACCTGAAATCGACCGGACTCATACGGGCCCACACCCCTTCCCTGGCGCCCAACTGGCATCAGCCCTCCAAAGTTTTTCACTTCAACAAAGCCCGTCTGCGCGAAATAGCCGAAGACTTCAATGCGAAGTTTGAACAGAAGCTGGAGGTGCCTGATCATCTGCAAAATTGCCGCATTACGGTGAGTTTCATAGACGAATCACCACTTTCCATGGCCACCATCATAGCCGAAACCCTGGGCCTCACGCTGGAGCAAAAGGGCGATACGCTTTACCTTTCCGGAAATGGCTGCCCGCAGTAAACGTCTTGTTCTTTGGGTATGGATTCTTGTTGCTGCCCATTTGGCGACAGCCCAAAGCAACACGGTACCCTTACTGGAAAAACGCATTTCCATTGTTTTCAAGGGAGAACCGATCGAATCGGCTTTAAAGCGGGTATCAGCTCTTGGAGGATTTACCTTTTCATACAGTCCTGCTGTTTTGGAAAAAACCGGACCAGCCCATGGCGAACTTCACAATGTCAGTATTAGGGAATGCCTCGACCACCTCTTTTCCGGAAAGGTAAGCTACCGCGAAATGGGCAATCACGTCATCCTCACAGCCAAATCCACGACCACTGAAGGCACGGCTCTGCGTCAGGTGAAAATAACTGGATATGTGACCACCACCGGTGATGGTGAGCGCATTGCGGCTGCCACTGTATTAGAACGGCAATCGCTCACTGCGGCCAATACCGATGCCTTTGGCTATTACTCCATGCGCATCGACAAACCCGCATGGCCGATCACCCTGGAGGCTTTTAAAGCAGAATATGATGGAAGTATGGCCACCATCAATGCTCCCACACAGGCTGATATGGTGATGAACCTCCA
>JBGTLS010000441.1:0-3234 GCA_041744015.1 Cryomorpha sp.
AGTAACCGGACTTACCCCCAGCCATTTCAAGCAAATCAAGGAAACCAAGAGGAAACCTCTGGATCAGGTTTAAATGTTACAAATTAAGCCCGGAATTCCACAATAGCCACGCGCGGCATGATGGCCACCTTTGTATTGTTAATTCAAACAATCGCAATATGGCAACGCAAAATAAAGAAATCATCTATCTTCCTTTGGAGGATGTGGAAAGTGAACATTGTGCCCTGATCGTCGACAAAGGACTCTCGCAGGTAAAAGGCGTGGAAACCCACAAGGTCGAACTCAACAACCGCCGGGCGGCCCTTACCGTAAGCAATAGTGAAGTGGTAGCTGATGCTGTCAAAGCCGTGAAAGACCTGGGGTATGGCGTCACCACCGTAAAAGGCACTTTTCCCGTTTTGGGAATGACTTGTGCCTCCTGTGCCGGCAGCACCGAAAGTATTGTGAAATACGAACCTGGGGTAATTAGCGCATCCGTCAATTATGCGACTGGCAACATCTCGGTGGAGTACCTGCCCAATATGACGGATGTTTCAAAGCTTCAAAAAGCGATTCAGTCCATCGGTTATGATTTGATGATAGCCGATGAATCAAAGCAACAGGAAACGCTCGAAGCCATCCACGCGCAAAAATTCCAAAAACTCAAAAACAAGACCATTTGGGCCATTGTATTGTCGCTGCCAGTCGTTGTGATCGGTATGTTCTTTATGGATATGCCTTACGGGAATGAAATCATGTGGCTGTTGACCACACCCGTTCTGTTTTGGTTTGGGAAAGATTTCTTTATCAATGCCTGGAAGCAGGCCCGGCACCGCTCAGCCAATATGGATACATTGGTGGCGCTGAGTACCGGTATCGCCTATCTTTTCAGTGTTTTCAATGTGTTGTTTGCGGACTTTTGGCATCAACGGGGATTGCACGCCCACGTGTATTTCGAAGCCGCTGCCGTTATCATCGCATTTATTTTATTGGGTAAACTTTTGGAAGAAAAAGCCAAAGGCAATACCTCTACGGCCATAAAAAAACTCATGGGCCTGCAGCCCAAAACCGTTGTGGTGATTCAACCCGATGGCACAGAAACGCAGGTCGCCATCGAAAATGTAAGTGTGGGTGATATCATCCTTGTAAAACCCGGTGAAAAAATCGCCGTGGATGGGATGGTAACATCTGGTAATTCTTATGTGGATGAAAGTATGCTCAGTGGCGAACCTGTAGCGGTGGAGAAAAAAGAAAACGAAAAAGTATTTGCGGGAACGATCAATCAGAAAGGAAGTTTCCGGTTTAAAGCCGTGAAAGTGGGCAGGGAAACCATGCTCGCCCAAATCATTAAAATGGTGCAGGATGCGCAAGGCAGCAAGGCACCGGTACAGAAACTGGTGGACAAAATCGCCGGCATCTTCGTCCCCATTGTGATTGGTATTGCGATCCTATCGCTCATTTTATGGATAATTCTGGGCGGAGAAAACGGCGTGGTGCAGGGATTGCTGGCTGCTGTAACAGTATTGGTTATCGCTTGTCCATGTGCCCTGGGATTGGCCACACCAACCGCCATTATGGTGGGTGTTGGTAAAGGAGCCGAACAAGGTATCCTGATCAAAGACGCGGAAAGCCTTGAGCTTGCGAAGAAAGTAAATGCCATTGTACTGGACAAAACCGGAACGATTACCGAAGGTCGACCGCTGGTTACGGACATCCATTGGTTGAACAATCAGGATGCTTCAGCAAATATCCTCCTGAGTATCGAAAAGCAATCAGAACATCCTTTGGCGGAAGCTGTGGTAACGCATTTGAAAAATGTGGAAACCGCTCACATATTGCAATTTGACAGCATTACCGGCAAAGGTGCAAAGGCAAATTATGGGAATGAGACATATTATGTCGGCAATAAAAAATTACTGGCTGAGAACAATATTTCCATCCCTGATGAACTCCGGCAAAAAGCGGAGGCATGGGGAAAACAATCCAAAACCGTTATCTGGTTTGCTGACAGCCGTCAGGCCCTGTCCGTGATCGCCATTTCAGATAAGATTAAAGAAACCTCGGTGGAAGCCATCAGGCAAATTCAGGAAATGGGGATTGAAGTGTACATGCTCACCGGCGACAATGAAGCCACCGCCAAAGCCATCGCTTCGCAAACGGGTATTTTGCACTATCAAGCAGAAGTATTGCCACAACACAAGGCCGATTTTGTAAAAGACTTGCAAAAGCAGGGGAAAATCGTCGCCATGGTGGGTGATGGAATCAACGACAGCACCGCCCTGGCAACTTCAGACGTGAGTATTGCCATGGGCAAAGGAAGCGACATTGCCATGGACGTGGCCAAAATGACCATCATTTCATCAGACCTTACCAAAATCCCGGAAGCCATCCGACTGTCAAAACAAACCGTAGCGACAATTAAGCAAAATCTCTTCTGGGCTTTTATTTACAATTTAATCGGAATTCCAATCGCTGCGGGACTGCTTTACCCCATCAACGGATTCCTGTTGAACCCAATGATCGCCGGAGCTGCCATGGCCCTGAGCAGTGTAAGTGTGGTCACCAACAGCCTGCGCCTGAAATGGAAAAAATAATAGTGTTCGAGATAAAACAATAAATCTCACAAATCAAACCCGAAATTACACAAGCCCTGCCCTTTCGGGAAAATGCACCTTTGTATCAGTTAAATTTTAAACGAAAAAAACAAGATCATGGAAAATCAAAATCTTCAATTCAAGACTAATATCAATTGCGGTGGCTGCGTGGCAGCCGTGAAATCACACCTGGACAATGCAGAGGGAATCTGCCACTGGGATGTGGACACCACCAACAAGGATAAAATCCTCTCTGTGAATTCTGAAGGAATCACCCGGGAGCAGGTCCTGGAAATCGTTGAGAAAGCAGGTTTCAAAGCGGAACCTTTAACCACTTAATTTATTTATAAAATGAAAAAGTCAATTTTGATAGGCGCCTCCATGCTGATGGGATACGCGTCACTCGCGCAAAACACCAACGGAATATTAGATCACTATATCCAGGTAAAAAATTCCCTGGTAAGCGGTGATGGCAGTGCAGCATCCGTGCACATTGATTCGCTCTATAATTCTGTAAAAAAGGAAAACGACTTTCCACAAAAAGCGGAACTTTTGAAAGCCTCTGAGAAATTGCAGAAAGCCGGTGAGAGCATCGACAAACAACGTACTGCCTTCAATGATGTTTCTATCGTCCTGTGGGATCTGGTTAAAGATTCAGATC
>JBGTLS010000442.1:0-6898 GCA_041744015.1 Cryomorpha sp.
AACTTTGACATCATCTTTTTGGACGAAAACATGCCGGGCTTGTCGGGACTGGAAACGCTGGCGAAGATCAAGGCGATGAAACCCATGATACCAGTAGTGATGATCACCAAGAGCGAGGAAGAGGCTATCATGGAAGAGGCCATCGGCTCGAAAATTTCTGATTATCTGATCAAGCCGGTGAATCCCAATCAGATTCTCCTTTCGGTAAAAAAGAACCTCGACAACAAAAAGCTGATCAACGAGCGCACGACGACCAATTATCAGCAGGCTTTTCGGAATATCGGCATGTCTCTCAGCGACCGCCTCGATGTGGAAGAATGGAAAGAGGTGTACCGAAAACTGGTATACTGGGAACTCGAACTTCAGGCCGGAAGCGATGGGGTGATGGAAGAAGTGCTCACCATGCAAAAAACTGAAGCCAACAATTATTTTTCGCGTTATCTCAGCGACAATTACATCGACTGGTTGCAGGGCAACAGCAAAGATACTCCGCTGATGTCGCATAATGTTTTTAAAGAAAAGATTGCGCCTCAGATCTCAGACAAACCGCTTTTTATGATTGTGATCGACAACCTGCGTTTCGATCAGTGGAAAATCATTGAACCTTCCCTGCGCGATCTTTATAACGTCGACAAAGAGGAAATCTATTTCAGCATTTTGCCTACCGCTACGCAATACGCGCGAAATGCGCTTTTTGCAGGGCTTATGCCAAGCGAAATCCAAAAACTCTACCCAAACCTTTGGAAAAATGACGATGAAGAAGGCGGTAAAAATCTGAATGAAGAAGAGTTGCTGGCGGGTCAATTGAAACGACTGGGTAAAGACATCAAATTCAGTTACCATAAAATCACCAAACTGGAGGCGGGAAAAAAACTGGCCGAGAATATTTCAAATCTGATGACAAATCCCTTGAATGTCATCGTCTACAATTTTGTGGATATGCTCTCTCACGCCCGTACCGATATGGAAATGATCAAGGAACTGGCCGAAGATGACGCGGCTTTTCGATCGCTGACTCAAAGCTGGTTCGAGCATTCACCCCTGAAAAATATTCTCGAAAATATCGCCGCCAAAGGTGGAAAGGTGGTCATCACCACCGACCACGGAACCGTTTTGGTCAACGACCCTATCAAGGTGATCGGCGATCGGAATACGAGCACAAACCTCCGGTACAAATCGGGTCGAAACCTCAATTACAATGCGAAAGAGGTTTTTGCGATTACCAAACCGGAATTGGGATTTTTGCCAAAGTCAAATATGAGTACAAGCTATATCTTTGCACGGGAGCGACAGTATTTTGTCTATCCAAATAACTACAACCAGTTCATGCATTTTTACAAAAATACTTTTCAGCATGGGGGTATTTCACTGGAAGAAGTGCTGATACCACTGGTGACGCTTAGTGCCAAATAGATGGAAACTTTTTATGCGCGAAAACTGGATGATTTACCAGCTTTAGCAAATGTGATCTTAGAGAAAGCCGGTTCGTCCCGGCTTTTCGCCTTTTACGGTGAAATGGGTGCCGGGAAAACCACGCTCATTCTGGAAATGCTCAAAATAATGGGCGTCAACGACGGTAGCAGCCCGACCTATTCAATTGTAAATGAATATCAAAGCAAAAACGGAGAGCCTGTTTATCATTTCGATTTTTACCGCATAAATTCACTTGATGAAGCTTATGATGTTGGTTATGAAATCTATTTCTTCAGTGGCCAGTATTGTTTCGTCGAGTGGCCCGAAAAAATTGGTGAACTCATCCCGGAAGATGCCGTAAAGGTTCACCTCACTGTCCGGAACGAAACACGCGAAATTCGTCTTGAATTACCGGAATAATGGTAAAATTCGTACTTTCAAATCCGCAAGGAAACCAAAACCAAAGATGATAAGTTCCAAAGATGCCTTACAGGCTATTGCAAGGCAGGTCGCGATGCAACCTCAGGAAGAAATGCTGGAAGTCGGCAAGCGAAGCAAAAGGCTGCAGATTGGAATTCCCAGAGAAACCTCCTATCAGGAAAACCGGGTGGCTCTGGTACCCGATGCAGTGGCTGTTATTGTAAGCCATGGCCACGAAGTGGTGGTGGAAACCAATGCCGGTAAAAATGCACACTTCGAAGACCGACTCTACAGTGAGGCAGGCGCGCAGATTGCCTACGACCGAAAAGAAGTCTTCAAATGCGATCTGGTGCTCAAAGTCGCCCCGCCAAGCCATGAAGAAATAGCCCTCATGGGCCACAAGCAAACACTGTTTTCCGCCCTGCAAATAAGCGTGCAGCCGCGCGATACCCTGAGAAAACTCATGGACAAAAAAGTTTCTGCCATCGCCTGGGATTACATACAGGACGAGGAAGGTATCTATCCCGTAGTACGGGCCATGGGCGAAATAGCCGGAAATGCAGCTGTGGTTATCGCAGCAGAATACCTGAGCAAAGGAAGTGGTGGACAGGGTTTGATGTTTGGGGGAATTTCAGGAGTGGCGCCCACAGAGGTCGTGATCATAGGAGCGGGTACTGTAGCTGAATACGCCACACGCGCTGCCTTGGGTCTCGGAGCTACAGTGAAAGTTTTTGATTTTTCAATATACCGGCTGCGACGTCTTCAGAATGATGTCGGTCAACGGGTGTTTACTTCGGTAATCCAACCGGAAGAACTGCGGCGCGCCCTGAGTTCAGCCGATGTAGCCATTGGTGCCCTGCGAAGTGCCGAGGGCCGCACGCCGACCATCGTCACCGATGCGATGGTATCGGGCATGAAGGAAGGTTCCGTGATTGTGGATATCAGCATCGACAAAGGAGGCTGTTTCGAAACATCTGAAGTGACCAACCACGCCAATCCCATTTTCCGACGCCACGGGGTGATACACTATTGCGTACCCAACGTGGCTTCGCGGGTGAGCCGGACGGCTTCTGTAGCACTCAGCAATGTTTTCACACCTTTGATTCTAAACATTGGTCGGGAAGGAGGTTGTGCCAACCTGATCAAAAGAAACCGTGGTTTTCGACACGGTGTGTATCTTTATAATGGTACACTCACAAACGAATCGCTCGGTGAAGCGTTTAATTTGCCTTACAAAGATATTGACCTCTTATTCGCTGCCTTCTAATGACATTCGCCAGACGTCTTCGAACATATTTGATCGGGTTTTTTCTCGGTTGTGTTGTCGTTGTTTTTATGTTCAATGATCGCCTCTCTGTGCTCACAGCCTGGATGCCCAACAACAGGGTGCTACTCAGACTTCAGCTCACAGAGGTGCAATACACCGATGATGCGCTTTGCCAATTGAAGTGCTTCGACCTCGATACCGCTGACGTCACTGTGGCCAGAAAAACAGGTAACGTCCGCTTTAATCTCAGCGAAACCCGGGTGGAACCCAAAATTTATGTGGTCGATACCCGACTTCATGACCATGTGGTGCGCATGTCATTTATCGCCAGTGATACCACTTCGATCCTTTCGCGGGTGCAGGTTCCGCTGTGGCAAAAAAGTTGTGATTGTTGAATCCTGTGCATCGCGGATTCTAAATTCGAACTTATACACAGGAGCGATCTCCCCAAGGGTAAAGACGGCGGACAATATCCCTGCTTTAGTCGGTATTGGCCAATGGAGATCAACTTTTCTAGTAATGTAAATTAGGAAATACCGATTTGCGTACTTAATTTAGTACTTCTTTAATAACTAGCATCATGATCGCAGCAAATTATACAGAATTCAGAACTCAAATGAAAAAGTATCTTGACGATGTGGAATCCCATAATGAGACCATTATCGTAAAAAGATCGACTGGTAAAGGCGCGGTAATTATTTCCCTGGATGAATACAATTCACTTATGGAAACTGTACATCTGCTAAGTTCTAAAGCCAATGCGCTTCGTTTATATGAGTCGATCGAACAGATGAAAGCAGGTAAAACTGTGAAAAAAGGATTAATTGAGGACTGATGAGAATCGTATTCTCCAAAAACGCGTGGGAAGATTACGTCAGCTGGCTTAAAGAGGATAAAAAGATGTTGGCAAAGATCAATGATTTGATCAAAGATATACGTCGTTCGCCTTATGAAGGCATTGGTAAACCTGAGCCCTTAAAATATGATCTTGGAGGCCTTTGGTCAAGAAGAATAAATCTGGAGCACAGGTTGGTGTATAAAGTTGAATCAGGAGAAATTCTAATTTTCGGTTGCAGATACCACTATGACAGCAATTTATAAATTGGAGGTTTTCTGGAATTTTTGTCGCGTTGGTAATAATCAGGTCCCTCCCGGGTAGCGGAATTTTGGTCAGTGCCCCGTCCCGGTCGGCAGTGCGCGACGTAGGAGCGTGTATCGAGACCTTCCTGGGATTGTACAACGTATGCGCAACCTACTTCAAAGCCGATTTTCTTCTCTTGATCTCACGCAGGATCAATCCCAGTTCCCTTCCCACCTGCCCTGAAACCGAGGTGTTTTCCTGGGCCCGTCTGATGAGGTATGGCATCACTTCGCGAACCGGTCCATAAGGCAAATATTTCGCAACATTGTAACGCGCGTCGCTCAGGTTGAAACTGATGTGATCGCTCATGCCGTAAAGCTGTGCGAAATAAACCCTCGGATCATTGTGGCTGATTTTCAATCTGTCCATTTCCCTCGCCAGACGTATCGAACTTTCTTCGTTGTGCGTTCCGGCGCAGAATGCAATCCGATCCAGGTGTTCAAGACAAAAAGCAACGGCTGCATCAAAATCGCGGTCTGTAGACGGTTTATCAGTTTGAATGGGGGAAGGATAATTCAATTCTACAGCCCGCTCACGTTCTTTTTCCATGTAGGCGCCGCGCACGAGTTTTACACCGTAGAAAAATCCTTTTGCTTCAGCGACCGTAAGCGCTTCTTTTAAATGCGTCAACCGGTCGTGGCGATACATCTGCAGGGTATTGTACACAATGGCCCGCTCCCCGTTGTACTTTTCCATCATATCCATGGCGAGGCCGTCGATGGCCGGTTGAATCCAGCTTTCTTCGGCATCAATAAATACAGGGGTATTGGCTTCTCTGGCCTTTCGGCAAATGCTGTTCACGCGGCTCCGCAACCGTTCAAAGCGATTTGCTTCGTCGCTGTTCAGAATTTCTCCGGTGCTGATTTTTTCCAAAAGGGCATTCCGGCAAAGACCGGAAACCTTAAAAACGGCAAATGGAATAAACGCATTTCCATTGGCGGTCTCGATGGTTTTGATCGTTTCTTTCGTGGTGGATTCAAAATCGGCGTCTTCATTTTTCCCCTCGATCGAATAGTCGAGGATGGAACCTACGTTGTATTGCTCCAGGGATTTGGCGACAGCCATACACTCCGAAATGGTCTCCCCGCCAACAAACTGTTTGAAAATCGTCGCCTTCACCGCGCCTTTGATAGGTAGCCGGAGGGCCAGTGCAAAATTGGTGAGGTGCTTTCCAACCACAGTCAGTGTGGGGTTTCCAATGAGGCGAAACAGCAAATGCGCGCGTTTCAGGTCAAAATCGGATTTGCTGGAAAAGGCAATCTCCGTGTTTTCAAATGTCAATTCTCCCGCCTTTGTCGATTTCTGACCTTCGGCCGGGTAATGATTTTCCGTTACTCTCATTTATCAAAAAGCATCATATCTTAGCCGCTTCCATTCCCTATCCAAAAATTGCCCATGTCTTTCATAGAAAATCAGCGAATCAAAACAGATGGCCACGAAATAGTGGTGGGAAGACACAGTCTGGCTGAATTTGCTGAGTTGCTCGCGACAGAGCCATTTGCGGGTGTAAAGGTATTCATTTTAGTCGATGAAAACACACTCAGGCACTGTCTGCCTGGCCTTCTGGGCAAGGTGGAAACCCTGCGCGAAGCCGAAGTCATTGAGATCGACAGCGGAGAGGAAAGCAAATCTGTGGAGGTGAGCGCGCAGTTGTGGAAGGTGCTCGGCGAACTCGGCGCCGACCGGCAAAGCGTGCTGGTAAATCTCGGCGGAGGTGTCATCACTGACCTCGGTGGATTCGTGGCCGGCACGTTCAAAAGGGGAATCCGGTTTTTCAATATTCCCACCAGTCTGCTCGCCCAGGTTGATGCGTCGATTGGCGGCAAGGTCGGCATCGATCTCGACCACCTCAAAAACGAGGTGGGACTTTACAACAACCCCAACGGCGTTTTTGTAGACCCGACTTTCCTGTCCACGCTTCCGCGAAATCAATTGCTCTCCGGATTTGCAGAAATGCTGAAGCACGCGTTGATCTGCTCTCCAGAATATTGGCAGGTTTTGAAAGAAATCAGCTTTTACGACACGGAGCAACTCGACGCGGTGATATTGCGGTCTATTCTTTTGAAAAATGAAGTTGTAAGCAGCGATCCTTACGAACAGGGTCGGCGAAAAATCCTGAATTTCGGACATACCATCGGCCACGCCATCGAGTCGCATTCTTTTGAAGGCGATATGAAAGCCCTCCTACACGGGGAAGCCATCGCGATGGGCATGGTATGCGAAGCTTTTCTTTCACACCGAAAGGGCTTGCTCTCAGAAGCGGAATTAAAGGAAATCACCAGTTTTATCTTCAGCCTGTATCCACAGGTCGAAATCGATCAAATGCGCTATCACCGCATCATCGAACTCATGCGAAACGACAAGAAAAACCGCAATGGCAAATTGAAATTCAGCCTGCTCAACGGCATTGGCGACAGTGCGATAGACCAGGAACTGAGCGCCGATATCATTATTGATTCTCTAAATTTTTATCAGCGATGGGTGGGGTAGAACGAATGTATTTGCAAGTTTCCGAACGGCCGGCTGAGCAAATTACCATTCAGTTGCCGGGCTCGAAAAGCATCAGCAACCGCCTTTTGGTGATGCGTCAACTCAGTGGAAATTCCATTGACATCGAGCGATTGAGTGCGGCGGATGATACCGTTTTGCTTGAAAGC
>JBGTLS010000443.1:0-3963 GCA_041744015.1 Cryomorpha sp.
TGGATTTATGGATGTCAATGGATATCCCTTTTGCCGGGGCAGAATATTTGACAATTGCGAACGGGATATCGGCCAGCATGATGATACCCGGGAAGTATTCTGGGCATCAGGCGCATGCCTTATTATTCGCTCTGAAGTATATCATGCAGCCGAAGGATTTGACGAAGATCTTTTTGCGCATATGGAAGAGATCGACCTTTGCTGGCGGTTGAAAAATACCGGACACCGGATCTATTGCATTCCGCAATCGCAGGTGTACCACTTAGGTGGGGGAACCCTCGCAGCACAAAATCCACGTAAAACATATCTCAATTTCCGCAACAATCTGCTCATTATTGTAAAGAACGACTACCGCCCGGGTATCGTTGCACTGCTCCTGAAAAGAATGATTCTGGACGGACTCGCCGCAGTTTATATGGGTTTTTCACGTGGTCCGGGACATTTTACAGCGGTATTAAAAGCCCACTTTCACTTTTACCAAAGTTTGCGTGCTTACCGCAAAAAACGTCGGTACTGGCGCGAAAAAGCGGTGAAAATGAACAAAACCGGTTTGTATCGTGGCAGCATCATACGCGATTTTTACTTCGATAAAAAAAGGGTGTTTGGATCATTGGAAACCCGACGCTTCGTCCGTCAGGACCGCAAGAGATAATCCACTGCAAGGCGGTATCCTTCCAGTCCAAAACCAACGATAACTCCCGCGGCATATTTACTGACGAAAGAATGCTGGCGATACGTTTCCCTGCCAAATACATTGGAAATGTGCACTTCCACCACGGGAACATCGACAGACGCCACAGCATCACCTACAGCGATGGATGTATGGCTATAGGCCGCAGGATTCAATACGATACCGGCCACCGCTGAGGCTCCGGCATCATGGATGGCATTGATCAGCCCGCTTTCGCTGTTAGTCTGAATATAGCGCAGCCTGGCTTTCGGAAAATGTTTCTGCAGGCCTTCAAAGAAGGATTCAAAAGATTCCGCACCGTAGAGAATCGGCTCCCGTTTGCCCAACAAATTCAAATTGGGTCCGTTGATAACTATAATATCCTTCAAGAATTCGCCATTTTATTCTGGCCAAATTTACTGAAGTGAAATCAATACCCCTACTTTGGACTGGAAATCGCTGACAAAAGGCTTTGAAGCCTACCTGCGTCTGGAAAAATCGCTGAGCAAAAACAGCATTTCTGCATACGCGAATGACATCCGAAAACTCCGGGAATTCATCGAAGAAGTCCACGAAGGCATCTCTCCCGTGAAGGTCACGCCCGAAATGCTCGCCGAATTCATACACCACACCGGACGCATGGGTCAGGAACCGGGAACACAGGCACGACTCATTTCCGGAATCCGCGCTTTCTTCCGTTTTATCCTTTTGGAAAACCTGCGGGAAGACGATCCATCCGAATTGCTCGAATCACCCCGCCTGATGCGCAAACTGCCCGATACGCTCACCTATCCGGAAATAAGTGCCATGCTGAATGGCATAGACCTCAGCCGCTCCGAAGGCACCCGAAACAGGGCCATACTCGAAACTCTTTACAGCTGCGGATTGCGCGTAAGCGAACTCACAGGGCTCCAGATTTCCAACATCCACGAGAAGCAAGGTTATATCCGAGTGGTCGGAAAAGGCAATAAAGAAAGGCTCGTACCGATCGGCAAGCAGGCGTTGAAATACATTGCCCAGTACAAGGACCACTACCGTAACCACTTGAAAATCGACAAAGCCCACACCGATGCATTGTTTTTAAATTATCTGGGACGACCGCTGAGCAGAATTTCTGTATTTAAAATTGTGAAACTTACTGCCATTCAGGCCGGAATCACAAAAGTGATCAGCCCGCACACCTTTCGGCATTCCTTTGCCACGCACCTGGTGGAAAATGGCGCCGACCTGCGCGCAGTGCAGGAGATGCTCGGCCACGAAAGCATTACCACTACCGAGATTTACACCCATCTGGACCGGATCTATTTGCGCGAAAACATTCTGAAATTTCACCCGCGCAATGCCCCGAAAGTTTCGGCTGGCTGAAGCCATCGACTGCGTCTGCTCTCCAATATCACGGCCATAACCAGTAACCCATACTCTACCAGAATCCAGATCCACTTTGGCCCCAGCGGATCGACGTAGTGGCTATAACTGAACCACACGGAAAAAGTCCAGATGAGCAGCAAATACCGGCCGGATGCCAGCGCAAAATATACCACCGGAATCAGATACCAGGGATGCACCGTGGTGGCAAGCAGAAAATAAGTCAGATAAACCAACAGGACAGCTTCGGGAAGTGCCGCATGCCTGCCTTTCCAGGAAATGACTAAAATCGCTGCCAGAGCAACCAAACCCATCAAAGGACCGAGCACATGAATCATATTGTATCCAATGATCCACTTCAACAGCAGCGATGCCATATAATAAACAGAGGCATTGAACTCAAAACTTTTGAAATACAAACCTACGCCCCCACTCAAACCGTCCAGAATCTGCCAGGGTGAGATGAGCGCAAAAACGCCGCCGACCAAAATCAGGGAAGCACCAAAAAACATCCATGTCCTGCGATCTGTAGTTCTGAACAGAAAGAGCGGTGCCAGAAATAAAGGAGTCAATTTGATCAGTATGCTACCTGACCAGGCCAGGCCAGATTTTAAATATTGCCCATTCGCGAATTGATCCACCGCGATCGCCAAAAATGGCAGCAGCGCTGCTTCGAAATGCACATTGCCGACACCTTCGACCACAACGAGCGGATTCAAGAGATAAGCCACCACCAAAATTCCGGACTTGCTTTTCTGTTTCAAAAAATAACCCATCATAATCAGCTCGCAAAGCACGATCAGCGTGCGCATCCAGTTGACCCCTGCAAGAATACTATTTCCCGAAAGGGAAGCCGCAACCCACGAAAAAAACTGGTGAATGGGCGGATATACACTGGGATAATCCCGTGAATTCATGCCTGCCAACAGTTCCTGAGCGTATGCGGGATTTGCAAAAACAGAAAGATCAATAGCCGCCGGTTTCAATCCAAACGGATTCAAGCCTTCCACGGCGAGCAGACCATCCCAGAGAAACCGAAAATAGTCGTCGCTGAGCTGGGGCAGGTGGAAAAAGAAAGGGAGACGCACTGCCAGAAACATGGCGAGAATCCAACCAATGGTGGGAAATTTCCATTGATGCAGTCCGCGCGCGTACAAGGCAAACATTCCGGCAAAAACAACCAGCAACACGTAAAAATCGGTGCGTGCTATTGAAGCCAGCAATCCAAATGCGATCACATAAAGAACGGAAATAACCGCTATGCCAAATTTTTTGAAACTCACCGTCCCAGCGCGTGTTTGAGCGAGTAAAAGAACACGGTGAAAAACCCGAATACGAGCATAAGGTGCAAGGGCAGGAATCCCCACTCGCCGATCGCAATTCCGTATACCATTGCAAATAGAAAATACAGGCACAAGAAACCTTCCACCCAGGTGAGCCAGGGGATGTGTCTGTCAAGGTACACTTTATGTTTCCACTCCCCTTTTCCGCCGATGAGATTCCATTTTGGTGTGCGGATGAAAGGCGTTTTTTTGCCGGCGTAGCCCAGCAGCACCGCACGCATATTGTGCAGACTCATGCCCATGGATACGCTCAGAAAAGCGGGATACAACCAGATGAAATCTTTGGTTTTTTTACCGTCGGTTGTTTTGAATGCGGTATAATAATAGAAGCCGAGAATGACAAAACTCAAAAGCAATATCCCGCCGACATGAAAAAATGAAGCGTAGTCAGGTTGATTTGATTTGATGACAATCAGCGGCAGAGAGAGCACCGCGCAGACCACGATCCAGATAAATATGGACGAATTCATGAGGTGAAAAAATGCATGAATTCGCGTGGCCGGAGAAAGTTTTTTATCGCCCATAACCGTGCCAAGGTGTTTTACGGCGCATTCAGCGGCGCCTTTGTTCCAGCGGTATTGCTGG
>JBGTLS010000444.1:0-2747 GCA_041744015.1 Cryomorpha sp.
GCTTACGGACAACAAATTGAATTTATCACATATACCGACCTTCCCGGTGTGCGAATTGTGGACATTCTCAACATCTCTCCAACTGGTGCGTTCATTGAAGGTGAGGTCTTTGACGAAGGCAATGCACCTGTTATTGCATACGGTATGGTTTGGAGCACGTTTGAAATACCCAACCTGGTAAATAATGCAGATTTCACCTCTGAAGGTTCGGGAATGGGATCATTTACATCTTCACCCGCCGGTCTTATCAGTGATAAGACATACTACATCCGCGCTTATGCCGTAAATGCTACCGGAACAGGGTATGGACAGGTGAATCAATTCACAACCTTGCCCTGCAACCTTCTTGTCGCCGATGTTGTGGAAGTCATCAACCCAGTAACCGGTCGCATCTGGATGGATCGAAATCTGGGCGCATCACGGGCTGCCACATCGCTCAGTGATGAAGCCTCCTATGGTGACTTGTATCAATGGGGAAGGAACAATGATGGGCACCAATGCAGGTCCGCCCATGATACGAGTAAGACGGTTGCAAATACTTCTTCCCCAAACCACAGTGACTTTATTGTAAGCAATGATGCTAATCAAAATGATTGGCTAAGCCCGCATGACGACAATCTCTGGCAGGGGGTCAATGGGATCAACAATCCCTGTCCTGAAGGATTCAGGTTGCCCACAGATGCGGAATGGGAGGAAGAGCGCCAAAGCTGGAATAGCAACAATACCACCGGGGCATTGGAATCACCGCTTAAACTTCCCCCGGCTGGTCAACGCCATCCGTATGATGGGTTTGTCTTCGACGCTGGGTACAATGGCCGCTATTGGAGCAGTACAGTTTCCAATTCCAATGCCCATGTCCTTTATTTCGATTTTAGCGCTGTCTACATGAGCTCCAATTTCCGGGCCTCCGGAGTTTCCGTGCGCTGCATTAGGGATTAGCCCCGATCAAGTGAACCAATTTGCGATAGGCAAGGGGCAAGGGGCAAAAGGCAATTGCAAACCGGGCTTTACGACAAGGGTAAAAAAATCGGAAAAACCTTACTCCTCCTTTTCGGAAGAGTCTTTCTTCGGTTTGGCCTTCGGTAATTCAGCTTTTTTGGCCGGAGCTTTTTTGGCCGGGGCTTTTTTCGCTGCTTTTGGCTTCGCTGCCTTTTCTTTTGTTTCCGTTTCTACCTCTTTTCCTGAAGCAGTTTCCCCATCCTTTGCAGGAGATTTTTTCGCTTTCGCAGGAGTCTCTTCTTCCTTTTTTTCATCCTCTTCCGACGGTTCGAGCAGGCCTTTTTCCAACAAGGTATTGTACCATTTCACAATTTTGCGGATATCAGAGGTGTAGACCCGATCCTTGTCGAAATCCGGAATGATTTCTTCAAAAAAACTGCGCAGCCCATTGTCGTCTTTCACGTCAATGTCAAGCTGGGCGCCTTTTCCGTAGGCCAACATGCTCTCGAAAATATTCTTCAATGGCTCATCTCCATCCACCTTATACACCGAAATGTCGCTCAGGGTGCTCACGCGTTGGGTTTGTCCAATCGACATTTTCTTGCCGTCGGTGAGCGATACAACCACCACACCACTGCGGGTCTGATGCAGAACCTTAAACAAACCGGGTTTTCCGGCAATAGAGAGAATTTTCGATAAATCCATGCGCATTTTTTAGGATGGCAAAGCTAAGGACTCTGGAGCTATTTCTCAACAACCAACCTGAGATTGGTCATTTCCCCCGTGCCATCTTCTACCTGAACGATATACATGCCCGGTGCCAGCTGACCATATAAAATATCAATCCGCGAAAAGGCAGGTGCGAAGGACGAACTCTGGTGAACCAATTTTCCGGAAATGTCGATGATTCGAACGCGTTCAATATCATTTGCGCCCGCTGTAAAAAATACCTGTCCATTGGCGGGATTCGGGTACAAGAGATATTTTTCGTTCCGGTTTATTCTGGTAGTACTTGAAATGGTTGATGACAGCGCCGCCCAGGCATCGAGTTTTCCCCAGCCAAATTGTTTTCCCGGAAGGATACCTGTATACTGGTCAGCGAGGGCATTGTCGGTGATGGCGTGTTTCATTTCCAGGGCAGTGGCATCCGGATTGATTGAGAAATAAAGCGCCCCAAATCCGGCTACCACAGGCGAAGCCATGGAGGTCCCACCATTCACATAGTGCATTCCGGTCTGACTCACCTTAGCCGGATTGGTGGCGATAAGCGAGTTCAGCGTACTGAAACTACCTGCTGCGAGTGTATTGTCACCACTAGCAGCGATGTCGGGTTTTTGACGCATATCGCGGGTTGGTCCCCGGCTGCAATTGGCAGAAATAGCCCCGGGAATCACCGGAAAAGTTGTTATTTCTCCGAGGATATTGACGAATTGATTGCGGTTGTAATAATTGCCCACAGTGATCACTTTTTCCGAACAGGTCCAGGAATCAACAATTGTTTTATCCTTATCGGGCATGCGGTATTTCGACATTTCCGGATAGGTTTCCACAGAGGGCAGGTTGGTGGACAGTATGGCCGAACGACCCGCAGAACTATAACTCCAGCAATCAAAACGCCCCCCGCCTGTGGTGGCAAACCGCCAGTTGTACTGTGCGCTGAATGGTTGGGTCACCACCACCTGCACGAGGTATTGGTCTCCACGCAAACCACACCACGACTCGACGATGGCGAGTTTCAATCCGTTGTAAAATATCGTGTCGCGAATTACGACGTTGAGGTTTTCAGCTGCTGTGCGCCAACCGGCATA
>JBGTLS010000445.1:0-20660 GCA_041744015.1 Cryomorpha sp.
TTTACCCAATCCCATCCTTCGGCATGCCAGTGTCGAAAATCCTGATAACCGCCATCGTTTATAAAGTCGAGATAGTCAGCAGACGAAACCAACTCCGATGAAATAGAGAAACCCGGCAATAAAACTTTGTGCTTGTTGTGCTCGTTGTCAAAGCTGAATCCATCACCCGAAAACCCAATGTCAAAAATACCTTCATCCATATTAATCCAGGATGATTTAGAAATGGGTGTCAATGAGTCAATAGTGGCAAGCGAATCATAGACCGGAAAGAGGGGATTGTGGCCCAAAATATATTTGATGTCCGTGTAAAGCAATTCCTGGTGCTGTATTTCGTGCTGTAAACCAAGGTTAAGCAATGAAAGTTGTTCATTACTCAACGCATTCTTTTCCAGAAAACCGGCCATAGCTTCATCCACATACCTTCTGTATTCAAATATATCACGAATTCCAGGCCTGCTGAGGTTACCCCTGTCTGTGCGTATGACACGTTTCCCTACCGCCTCATAATAGCTGTTGAAGATATAGCCGTATTGATTATTGTAAACCTTATAATCTTTATAAAATGGTACAAGAATAAAAGATTCAAAAAACCATGTGGTATGGGCCAGATGCCATTTGGGAGGTGATACATCTACAACGGGTTGTACTACGAAATCTTCCGTTTCCAACGGGGCACAAATATGAAGCGAACGCTGGCGGATTCTGATATATTCATCGACTCCAACATGTTTACTTTCAGGCGAAACTAACTCAGAAAACAGGGATTCATTCTCCATATCTGTGGTTTAACCCCGAAGATATAGAAAATGTTGTGCCGAAAAGGGGCATTAATGTATAAAAACTTTTTCTGTATGTTGATCGAGCCCCCCGCGAATGACTACGGTATAAAATCCGGAAGGTATCTGCCGATCAATTCGGAAACTGCTGCCACCGTAAAATGACCCGGAAAAATAAGGTCTACCCATCAGATCAAATACATGGATGGTATAATACAAATCTTTTTTCACTGCTTCGCAAAACCATGTATCGCCGATGGTATATGGATTTGCAAACAAACAATTGATTCCGGAAAAAGACGAACCATCGAGATTCCCAATATAAGTACGGGAATAGTAATGCATAAGCCTTGTCAAAACTTCCCATTCCTGACTCTCAGGATTCCATTGACTGTGTAAAACATTACCCAGATTACCATCCGAATCATACACGGCAGCCTGTAATGCTATAGCATTAGAAATATTTCCATTCAATGATACCATCTGTGACCCGGCAACCTGCCCCAATTCATTATAAACAAGAGAAGTGCGCGTGCTCTCAATAAATCTGCTGTTTGCAGCATCCCAATAGCTGTGAGAGGAATTTACAAGATTATCCTCATCATCGTAAGTAAAAGCATTTTGGGTAATGTTGATCCAGCCATTCAGGGTATCACTCCATTCCTGATTAATTTCAATAATCAATAATTCATCGCTGTTGTAGGTAAATATTTTTCTCGACTCCTCTTCCCATTCATTATGAAAGGAATTCCAGATATATTTAATTTGATTCTCAATCAGATCATTGAATGTATATGATTTTGAGGTCATTTCAGAAGGAACCCAACTACCTTTGTCCCATTTGTGGCGTACAATTTCTTCTTCTTTTCCTATGTGGTTATAAGAATAAGTCGTTCTGAGATCATTTACCCAAATATTCGCTGTATCTGACCAAATCAGGTCCTGTCGCAAGTGGAGCACATTGTCTTCACTAAAGGTGAAAATACGTCTTTGCTTTTTCAGCCATTGATTATTTGAAAAAGCAGACACATCAGTTTTGATCCGTTGTCCCTGATTGTTATACAAATGAATCTGACGTTCCGCAAGATTCCATTCTGTCGCAGATGTGGAATCGTCGTTGCGATGATACGTGTAGGTGGAATCTCTGAGATAAACCTGCTTGAAAAACTGATTGGGATTTGAGTGTCTCAGATCTGATATGTCGAAAATCCCGGAATTTGTAATCGCTTTTACCACATCGTTCGATTGTCCGGTAACAAACATCACGGTCCCTGCCAAAGGCACCAGTAGGATGAGTTTGAGTTTCCGGACAAAGGCTTCCATAAGTTCTATTGGCAGGTAAGGTACGAAATACCTTTTTGAAATTCCAACAATGGTAGTTGAATTACGGGAAGATTGGTGGAAAGGCATTTCACATACCTGACGATATCGAATAAACAAAGTTGGTCTAGAGCTTTGTTTAAATTACTGCATGAGGCATCTAAATCCTCACTTGCCAGCGCGTTCGATCGCATTTGGAGCCGAAACCACTCCGGGATAACGAACTACTTTTTTCAATACCACTGGACCAGAAGGGCCATAAACGGCCGTATCGCTATACGATTCGACACTTTTCAGGATTACCATTTTGAGCTCGGTTGCGGTCAGCTCCGGATACAAACCCCAAATCATGGCCGCCAATCCACTAACTACCGGGGCAGCCATGCTGGTACCGGAATTGGCTTTGGTTCCACCCTCCGGCACAAGGCTCTCAATCTGAACGCCTGGCGCCAAAACATCCACTTTCTTCCTGCCAAAATTGGAAAAATCGGCAATCAGGCTGGAATCAGCCATAGGTCCACTTGCTCCAACTGTAATCCAGTGCGACATAGATTTTCTTTTCCCAAAAGATCCGTCGGGATAGTTCCGGTCGCGATCATTGTCTGCAGCGTCATTACCGGCAGCATGAATCATTAAAACATCTTTAGAAGCTGCATAACGAATGGCGTCATCAACCAACTCCGTATTCGGAGAAAAGGATTTCCCAAAACTCATATTAATGATCTTTGCGCCATTGTCAGTAGCGTATCGAATGGCGAGCGCAATGTCCTCATCCCGTTCATCGCCAGCCGGCACTGCGCGCAATGGCATGATGATAGCGTTTGAGGCTACACCATCCACACCCAGTCCATTACCGCGTACAGCAGCAACAATTCCGGCTACATGCGTCCCATGATCCGGGTCGGAAGCCCATACCATGGGATTGCCATACGCCGTATTCTTCTCCCTGGCTTCCGCTTCGTTTACAATCGTTCTCGGGTTGAAATCGAGATTATAATTATACTCCAGGGCAGATTCAAAATATAAAGCACCTTCTTCGAGGTACTCCGACAAACCACCTGTCTCAGCCATAAGCAGAAAATTAATGACTTCCTGTTCCTGTGGATCTTCCACTTTGAAAGCCATCAAATCGTCCAAACTAAAATCGCCGCGGCCCATTCGCTCTGTCATATACGCATATGCCCCACCATACATGGCTGACAATTGTGCAAACTGCCCAAATTCTTCTTCTATTTCAGCCAGTGCCTCCTCATATGCTGACTTGTACTCCAGATATTTTTTATATGCTTTCTGGTCTGATTTGGAAACAGATTCAGGTGCCATGTCTCCAAAACGTTCTTTGTATGATCTGTACAGACGGGTTATTTCCAATGTCTCATTTTTAATGTTCTCGCCGGATGGATTTCCCAAATAGTTCCATCCATGTACATCATCGATATATCCATTTCCATCATCATCGATTCCATTGTCCGGAATTTCACCAGTGTTTAGCCATATTTTACCTGCCAGATCGGGGTGATATATGTCAACCCCATCATCGATTACAGCAACAATTACGGGTTTTATATTGTCCGTTGATAATTGTTGGTAGGCTTTATTCGCTGAAATTCCCAACACGCCATCCGTCGCTAAATCAAGATTGTACCAATCGCCGGACTGCGCAAAAACTCCAATACTGACAAAAAGAAATGTGAAAAGGTGAAGAATTTTGAATTTCATACAACTTGATTTGTTTTCAAAAGAAAACGCCAAACATATGGAATGTTTGACGTTTTCAAGCAAAATGATGTTAAGTTAGAATCTTTTAGACAAACCAAAACGACCACCTGTGAAATATGGACCTCCACCAAATTCAAGGTTCATAGCCCAGCTTTCATTCCAGTAATACCTTCCGCCAATTTGTAAACCGAGATCAAGGCCAGATACCCTGTTACGGTCGCGGTTGCTGTAATAAGACGGACGATTTCTGTCTCTGTAGTCCTCTTCAAAGAAAGCGACAAAGCCGATATTCAAACCTGCGTAAAAATCCCAATCTCTTGGAATATCGAGCAAAGTATTGAAATGGTAATCTCCCCGGCCTGAAACGGCCAGATAATCAAGGTAAAGATCAAAGCCCACCTGTGGTCCGATAGTGATATCCGGATGAATTCCGAAATCCATTCCAACGTAAAGCGGCAGTGAACGACTGTACAGTCCAACACCAAAATTCACCTGTTTGCCACCTTTTCCTATGGGGCTTTGAGCAAAACCTGATGACAGAGCTGACGTAAAGGCAAGAAGTAGTAGTATTCTTTTCATATATTTTGTTTTTTAAAACGGAGACAAAGATAGTGCCTGTTAATCGTTGTAACGTTAAAATAAGCCATTTGACACAGGAACCTGCAATACGATAAAGTCATCATCAAGAACAATTTAGAAGAAGTTATTCAATTATCCCTTCACCTGAATCGTTCCGAATGTCATTTTTGATCACCGTATCATTCGCCCATAATATTCCCCATTTCATGAAAAAAATGAACAACAATATGACTTTTCAATGAGATGGGAGCTTGATTTAAGACTAATGTCGTGATATGTGTAAGTATGGATTGTAGTGCATCATTTTTGCATTTGATGACAAAACTGATGATAACGCGAGAGATGGCGCCCACACTGAATGGCGCAACAATATTTTTGAGAGCGCTTATATCTGATTTGAAGCACACCCAACATTTCGATATGGTAGGAGCAAAGTCACGGTCGACCAAATGCACACCGCAGTTAGAATCTCGTTCAGTCCTGAACAAAATATTCAATGGATTGCCGAAGATGCTGTGCTGGGTTATGACAAAATCATTCTCCACAATGTCAATCGAAATCAGGAATCATTTTTCGACACTTTTGGGTCGGAAGTACTTCCCAACTTCTGTGCAGTGATGAACATAAAACTTTGACTAATCACTTGTAAAGGAATGTTCTGAGGTTGGTTTGTTATTCGAATTTGTTCGTCTAACACATAAAATTCTGAACGAGTACTTTTGAACTTTCAAAATTTTACACCTGTTCTCCCGATGAAAAAAATATTCAGCACCAAACTCCCTCTTTCATTTTTTCATTTCTGGATGCTTCTGCTTCGTATCAGTGTCGCGGGATTGATGCTTACGCATGGATATCCCAAAATGATCAAAATTCTGGACGGCAATATGAGCTTTGGTGATCCTTACGGAATCGGGGCAGGTTTATCTCTGGTGTTGATTGTATTTGCCGAAGTGGTCTGTTCAGTTTTTATCGCATTGGGATTTGCCACCCGTCTTGCTACCCTGCCATTGATATTCGCCATGGGTACAGCAGCTTTTGTAGTGCACGCCGATGATCCATTTACGAAACAGGAAATGCCCCTACTTTACATCCTTATTTACATCACCATTCTCGTAGCCGGACCTGGAAAATATGCCATCGATCAGAAAATTGGCAGGTAAACACCCAATCAGGCAATCTGCATAAATTCACGCGCTTTTCGTTTTACTATCTCCATCATCGGTTTTTGTTCGATCCGCGAATCGAGCCACGACACGAAGTCAAAATATACGAAAGCACTTTTCTCGTATGGATTTTTGAGCAATTCCAACATTTGAGCGCGCAGCAATTTAAATCGGCCGGTTAATTCAGCCTCAGTCATATCCGGTTTCAAACCGCGCAAAAAACCCAATTGCATCTTTTGAAAACGCTGCAAATCGTCTCTCTTCAGTAAAAACCGATATGTGGAGCGCAACGCATACGGTATCAGGTCGGTATTCCCAAGTTCATAATGGGTCATCAACAAAAGAATTCGCGCGAAACCGTGAATGTCCTCCCGCAAATCTGCATCGCCCGAAACAAATATGCGGTTGAGCCATTGAAGGCAGGTTTTAAAATCTCCATTTCCAAAATACAGACAAGCGGTTTTGTAATACATGATGATCCTCGAATGGGCATCCATCTGATCGATAAAGCCCTCCACTTTTGACGAAAGTCGCTCAAACAGCACCACGCCCCTGTCAAAATCCCCGGCCATAAAAAGGCTGTTGAATTCATGCACATACGTGTACTTCAACATTTTTAGCCGGATGTGTTCATTAAAAAAGTTGGAGGGCATCTCATTGAGCTGTCGCAATTCTTTCTTTGTTTCCAGAAATGGACGGTACAACCCCAGCTTGTTTTGGGCGATCAACAACATATTCAGCCCGGTGATATAATTTTCAATTTTGGGGCCCGCGAGCGATTTGTTTTCATGAAATATATTCACCCATTTCCGGGCGTAGACATAGCCCGTTGCAAAATCCTGTATGAAAAAGTGATATCCAATGTACAGATGATACAGGTGGATTTTTTCGCTGAACGAAAGCCTGTTCTCGTCCACTTCAGGCATGCTTTCGCGAAAAACATTTTGAATTCTTTCGAAATCCTGCTCGTTGCGGATATAGCCCGATTTGCGGTAGAGCGACTGCAATTTCGCCTGAAGGTTCGAAAAGGAGTTGCTGTTGTTGATCCTCCCGTTTACTTCGCGCACCTTCTCGACAATATCATCGACATATGACTCATTGTCGCGATCGACGGTATACGCGAGCACCTGTTTTTTCCATTTGAGGATCTCGAGTTGCAGTTCCAGATTGTCCGTTTCCAAGGCGCGTTTCCATGCTTTATCAAGCCTTTTTCCGCACTGCGTATACAGGCTTTTGTTGAGCAAAATCTGGGCTTCATCTATAAGTTCCCTGATTTCAATGCCGGGCACCCGCTTTCGCGAAAAATCCCTGAGCGATTTTAATAACTTGCTGTACAGATGTGCTTTGAGATTGGAGAATTGATTCTGAGCAAATTCAGGCTCAGCCTTCAACAATTTAAATTCGTTGAACTCATCTTGCCCATCGATCAAATCAAACAGCCTCAAATACAACTTGCTTTCTGCTCCGGCTTCTGCCAGCCGGAAATACCGCTTTTCACTTCGCGTAAGCGACTTGATGAGCAAAAATAAAACATCTGATCGATACTTAGACATCGTAATTTAATCCACTATGAAACCATAAATATAAGGCCATTCAGATCAAAAAATAATCATAGAGATCGTAATTCACCAAATTAATGGTCTTTACTTCCCTTTTTCCCTGCCCTACATTTGAATCACCAATCATGAAGAATAAAATTATGCAAATCCTCCTTGTAAATCTTTTCACGCCCTTTTTTGAGCGGTGTGTTCACACACTACCCCTGTGCAGAATTCAAAAACTCAACCCCGTGAAGGTTTGCCGCAGGTTTGTATGAGCGATCTGAATAAACATAGCCGGACCCTCACCCAGGATCCCTCTCAACCTGGCTCGCAGGCGCAACTTTACGCCATTGGTCTGAAGGATGCCGATATGAAAAAAGCCCAGGTGGGCATCGTGAGCACTGGTTTTGAAGGAAATCCATGCAATATGCACCTCAACCTCATCGCTCAGGAGGTGAAAAAAAGCACGATTGACGCAGGTCTTCTGGGCCTTATTTTTCACACCATTGGCGTGAGTGACGGCATGTCGAATGGTACCCTGGGAATGCGTTATTCCCTCGTTTCACGAGACATTATTGCCGATTCGATTGAAACCGTGGCCGGAGCCCAGTTTTATGACGCCATCGTTCCCATCGTAGGTTGTGACAAGAATATGCCCGGTGCCATGATTGCTCTTGGAAGGCTCAACAGGCCCGGGATTCTGGTATATGGCGGCACCGTGAGACCCGGGAAATGGAAAGGCAAAGACCTCACCATCGTTTCGGCTTTTGAAGCATACGGAAAACGGCTGAGCAAGGAAATCAGTGACGAGGATTTTGAAGGAATTGTAAAAAATGCCGTGCCCGGACCCGGCGCCTGCGGGGGCATGTACACCGCCAATACCATGGCTTCTGCCATCGAAGCGATGGGCATGACACTACCCTCCTCTTCCTCAAATCCCGCCGAAAGCAACGACAAAAAAATTGAATCAGCCCGCATCGGGCAAGCCATTCACCACCTGCTCGCCGAAGATATCCGACCGCGGGACATCATGACATTCGAAGCATTCGAAAATGCCATTCGCCTGGTGATGGTTCTCGGCGGAAGCACCAATGCCGTGTTGCACCTGCTCGCCATGGCCCGGTCAGTGGATGTGCCGCTTACACTCACCGATTTTCAACGGCTTTCAGCTTCCACACCATTTCTCGCCGACCTGAAGCCAAGCGGCCATTACCTCATGGAAGACCTGCACAATCAGGGAGGTATACCCGCAGTGATGAAAGCCATGTTGCAAGCCGGATACCTCCACGGCGATTGTCTCACCGTGACCGGAAAAACCCTCGCCGAAAACCTCGAAGGCTATGCAGACCTGAAAGAAAATCAACAGGTGATTCACCATTTCAGCACACCTATCAAATCATCCGGTCATATCCGGATTCTATACGGCAATCTGGCTCCGGAAGGCGCTGTCGCAAAAATCACAGGGAAGGAAGGGGAATATTTTGAAGGACCGGCGCGCTGCTACAACGATGAATTTGCGGCCCACGATGGCATCATCAATGAAGTGCAGAAAGGCGAAGTCATCGTCATTCGCTACAGCGGCCCCACAGGTGCTCCTGGAATGCCCGAAATGCTCAAACCAACCAGCGCCGTGATCGGTGCCGGACTTGGAAAAGAAGTGGCACTCATTACCGACGGCCGGTTTTCTGGCGGGTCGCACGGATTTGTCGTGGGGCACATCACGCCCGAAGCCCAGGAAGGCGGACCGCTGGCCTTTGTCAGAAATGGCGACATCATCAGCATCGATGCCCGCAACAATGAAATCAATTTAAAAATCAGTGCCGAAGCGTTTGAAAAACGAAGAAGTGAATGGACGAAACCCGCATATAAAGCCGACAAAGGCGTACTTCTGAAATATATAAGATCCGTCTCTCCGGCTTCAGAGGGATGTGTAACCGACAAATAATTTGGTGATGAATGTAGCTACCCTCAAAATCGAAAAAACCGTGACCGAAAACGCCGAGCGCATGTCGGGCTCCAATGCCTTGTTGCGCTGCCTGCTCGAAGAAGGGGTTCACACCATTTTCGGATACCCAGGTGGAGCGATTATGCCGGTATACGACGCGTTGTACAACTACAGCGACCGACTGAACCATATTCTGGTGCGCCACGAGCAGGGTGCCATTCACGCGGCGCAGGGTTATGCGCGGGTGTCGGGAGAAGTGGGCGTTTGTCTCGCCACATCAGGTCCCGGAGGTACAAACCTCATCACGGGTATTGCAGATGCCATGCTCGACTCCACGCCTGTGGTGTGTATCACAGGTCAGGTGTCATCGCATTTGCTGGGCACAGATGCTTTTCAGGAAATCGATCTCATGGGTATCTCGATGCCCGTGACCAAATGGAATTACCAAATCACAAAAGCGGAAGAAATTCCAGCCATCATGGCCCGGGCATTTTACATAGCCCGCACCGGACGCCCCGGACCCGTGCTCATCGATATCACGAAAGACGCACAATTCGAAGCCATGGATTTCTCGTATACACCATGCACCCGAATCCGGAGTTACCACCCCTATCCCACCCTCGACCATAAAATGGTGGAAGCTGCCGCAAAATTGATTAACGAAGCCAAAAAACCAATGATTCTTGTTGGTCAGGGCGTCATTCTCGCCGATGCCCAGGAAGAATTGTGTGCTTTTGCCGAAAAGGCAGGGATACCAATGGCTTCGACACTTCTGGGTTTGTCAGCCGTCTCTGTCGATCACCCGCTCTACGTGGGCTATCTCGGCATGCACGGCAATTACGGTCCCAATGTGAAAACCAACGAATGCGATGTACTCATAGCAGTGGGAATGCGGTTTGACGACCGGGTTACAGGCGATTTAAAACGCTATGCAAAACAGGCTCAGGTGATTCACATCGACATCGACCCATCCGAGATCAACAAAAACGTGATCTGTCATGTGCCCATCGTTTCGGATGCAAAAGCTGCCTTGCAAGCCCTTTCGGAAAAAGTGAACACCAACAGCCACTCCGCCTGGTTGGCCGAATTTCACGCCTGCGACAAACTCGAAGATGAAAAGGTTAAATCAAAAGATCTGTTTCCCACAAGCGGTCAGGTAAAAATGGCTGAAGTGATCCAAATGCTTTCTGATAAAACGGAAGGCAAGGCGGTTATCGTTACAGATGTGGGTCAGCATCAGATGGTGACAAGCAGGTATTACGCCTTCAAGAGCAAACGACAAAACGTAACTTCCGGGGGATTGGGCACCATGGGATTCGCCTTGCCGGCAGCCATGGGCGCGCGTCTGGGCCAAAAAGACAAGCAAGTCATCGCGGTGATCGGAGACGGGGGATTTCAAATGACCATACAGGAATTGGGCACCATCTTTCAGAGCGGTATCGATGTGAAGATCATCATTCTCAACAACAACTTCCTCGGCATGGTGCGGCAATGGCAACAAATGTTTTTTGAAAGCCGGTATTCATTTACAGAAATGACAAACCCCAATTTTCAGATGATCGCCCGGGGATATGGAATATTTGCCATCAAAGTCACCGAAAGAGAGGAACTCAATGCCTCCATGGAGCAATTTCTAAATCACAAAGGAGCCGTGCTGCTTGAAGTGGTGGTCGAAAAAGAAGAAAATGTCTTTCCCATGGTCGCCACAGGAGCCTCTGTTTCAGAAATAAGACTGGAATAATGGAAAAGCAATACACCCTATCTGTTCTGACCGAAGATCGATCCGGACTGCTCAATCACATTACGATCATTTTCACCAGACGCAAAATGAACATTGACAGCCTCAATGTTTCCACTTCTGAGGTGAAAGGCATCAGCCGTATTACCCTTGTGATCACTTCGACCAGAGAGCAGGCTGACAAAGTATGTGCACAAATTCGCAAACTCATTGATGTACTCGGCGCTTTTGTGTACGATGATTCGCAGATATATTACCAGGAAATTGCGCTTTACAAACTTTCCACTTCGGAAGTATTGAACGGGCAAAAAATTGAAGACCTCATCCGCAACAGCGGAGCACGCATTCTGGTGGTGGAAGCCAATCACATCATCATCGAAAAAACCGGGCATCAGGCCGAAACCCACGACTTATACCAGAAACTGGAGCCTTATGGATTGCTGGAATTCGTTCGCTCTGGCCGAATTGCAGTGTCAAAGTCTATGCGCCATACCGAAACGTATATCAAAGAACTCGAGGAAAGTACACGCAACACCCTTAGCATTAAAGATTTTTAATTGAATCACTGCAATTATTCCGATTCAACATCACCAAAACAATAAATTACAAAAACACTTCAATGGCAACAATCAATTTCGGAGGAACCGACGAACAAGTAGTAACACGGGAAGAATTTCCTTTGGCGAAAGCCCGCGAAACAATGAAGAACGAGACAATCGCCATCATTGGATACGGCGTGCAAGGCCCCGGACAGGCACTCAATCTTAAAGACAACGGCTTCAACGTGATCGTGGGTCAGCGCAAAGGCGGAAAATCTTGGGACAAAGCCGTGGCCGATGGCTGGGTGGAAGGCGAAACCCTTTTTGACATTGCCGGGGCACTGAAACGCGGTACGGTGATTCAATATCTGCTTTCGGATGCAGGCCAAATCGAAAAATGGCCCCTGGTGCAAGCCAATCTCAACGAAGGTGATGCCTTGTATTTCTCGCATGGGTTCGGTGTCACTTTTGCCGATCAAACCGGTATTGTTCCTCCTAAAAATGTAGACGTTATTCTCGTAGCGCCCAAAGGCTCGGGCACTTCCCTGCGCCGGTTGTTCGTGGCGGGCAAAGGATTGAATTCATCTTTTGCCGTGCACCAGGATTTCACAGGTAGAGCGCGGGAGCGTTGCATCGCACTGGGCATTGGTGTAGGTTCGGGTTATTTATTTGAGACAGATTTCAAACGCGAAGTATACAGCGACCTGACAGGTGAACGCGGCAGCCTGATGGGCGCCATTCAGGGCCTGTTCGCCGCGCAATACGACTTGTTGCGGAAAAAGGGACATTCACCCTCTGAAGCTTTTAATGAAACGGTGGAAGAAGCGACCCAATCGCTCTATCCACTTGTGGCTGAAAACGGCATGGACTGGATGTACGCCAATTGCTCCACCACCGCGCAGCGGGGCGCCCTCGACTGGTGGAAGAAATTTCGCGATGCGGTGGCACCGGTGATGGAAGATTTGTACGACAGCGTGGCTGCGGGCAAAGAGGCCGGCATCACCATCGAAGCCAACCAAAAAGCGGATTACCGCGCCGGACTTGAAAAAGAATTGGACGAATTGAGAAATTCTGAATTGTGGCGGACTGGGGCTGCGGTTCGCAAACTGAGACCTGAGAATAAATAGTGTCTGTCCATAAAGTCCGTTATCGGCGTTGCACTTGTATTGAAAACAGTCATTGACATTAGTCAACTCCTTGTTTTTCAACACAGCGTGCGCCTTGATAACGAACTTTCTGGATCAGCCACTTGAGTCAGTTGACAGACTCTATATAAAATTCTAGTGATTCTTTCTTTGCTGGAAAAGTCCGCCTGAGCTAGAAAAAACAAAGGCTTTCCGGAAAAAACGGAAAGTCTTTATTTTTATGAGGTATCGATTTACTTTGATTCAAATTGTCCTTCTGCCAGGTCATCCCAGCTGTAAAAATGAAAGGTTTTGTCGTCGCTCATGGCCACCATCAGGCCGCCGGGATATTTCCCGCCAAAACTGTTGTTGACGATCTGAACGCCATCACAATTGTTGGTTGCGGTGTAAAAAACACCGATTTCCGGATGGTTGTGCGGATTGCCGTCGGCACCTTCGCGTGGGTATATCCGAAAGGCATTGCGCTCCTGATCGCTCACAATGATATATCCGGTCGTTTCGGTTAATTCATAAATCGTCACGCCTTCGTTGTCGTCGAGGTAGCCTTCTTTTCCGAAAAACGCGAGCTCTTCATTGCCTTTTGCCGGATCTGCGTGGTACTTGCGCATACCTGCCTGCTCGTCGCTGTAGTAGATGTAGCCGAGTGCATTGTCTACGGTGATGGCTTCGATCTCTTTGGTACCGGAATACTGACCAAACTTGCGTACCAGCTCCGCTCCCACCGTTCCGTCTTTTTTGCCGGAAAGTTTGTACTGCCAAAGGTAGGTGCCATCCGTCGGGCCGGTTTTGCGGCCCATGATCACGTGTACATCTCCGTTTGGCACCTGCCATACAGCTATTCCCATTAGGTCGCGAAATTCTTCCCCGGTTTCGCCTTCAAAAACCGGGATGCCGCCACCATCGATGGGTTTCATTTCAGGAAGGGAAAATACGCGCAGATTGTGGGTAAAACGTTCGCCGGTAACGGCAATGTCGGTTTTCACACCGTTGATCATGAGGCTGTAGCCTACATCCACATTGTTTGGCCGTTGCAGTCCGGTAAGCGTATCGACAATCTGCCCATCGAAATTCCAGACGAAAAGTGCGCCATCGATGTCCTTGTCGGTACCGATAATCAGGCTCTGCATTTCGTCATTGGGATTGATCCAGATGGCAGGGTCGTCGGTGTCGTGGATTACCGGTTGACTCACAGCACGGGGCTGGATCACCACTGGCGTGGAAACCGTATCGGCACTTGTATTTGTTTTTTCCGGATTGGAATCTGCCGGATTTTGGCAGGCTGCGAGGATGCCTAAACATCCAATCATTGTAAGGGTACTTCTCATCGGGTTAAAGTAATCGTTCGTTCTTCTATTTCATCTCCGTCGAGCTCTCCGGCGAGGGTAATGTTAAGGGTTCCGTCGGCGTTGATTTCATAAGAACCTTCCAACACAAATTCAAGTGGCACGCCGTTTATTTCGGCTTCGCCTTCAAATTCCAGATCGCCGCTATCGGTATTAAACAGGTCTTCGAAATCAAAATCGTATTCTGCTTCAATTTCAATTTCCAGATTTTCCATTTCTCCAGGTTCGCACTCGTCTTCTTCGGTTTCCACCAAAATGACCTTGATGACCATCGCTTCAAAATCGAATTCAAATTCGATGGCATCAATTTCATCCATGGTGATTCCCTGAAGATCTTCATTGAGTGATCCGAACAAGGCCATAAACCAGGCAAATTGCTCCGGATCGTTGTCATCGAGTTCCCACTCGCCAAAAATGGCTTCTTCATCAAGTACCACATATTCGAATTCGAGGTCTGAATTCAGCTTGATGTCGCTCCCTGTTCCCGGACCTTCGATTGAGGTAAGCCGAAATGAAAATCCGCGCATGTCGGCATTGACCACGTCGTCGTCAAAAAGGACATCGTTTACTTCCAGCACCACTTCCATTTCTTCCACACCGGCAGGCCATGTAAACGAACCCATACCAGTGGAAGCATCGAATATAAAACCAAGATCAATATCTTCATCAGAACTGTCGGTGCAATCATCGATTTCATACTGAGCAAATCCACCTGTGATGTAATCTCCCAAACTGGAAAATCCCTTTGGATCGAATACTTCGAAGTGTACCCGCAGGTCGCTGGTCGGGGTTGGTATTCTGCCGTCGATGCTGCGTGATACCGGATCCCATACGGGCAGAATCTCCAGTCCGATTCCCACTTCGTCATTGTCTTCATAATCGCCATCCAACTCATCTGCGAGGATGATTACAATGGGAAAATCTTCCGGTTGTCGTGGATCGATTACATCATCTTCTTTGCGGTCGCAGGAAACCAGGACGGCCAGCGCAGCAATCAGTGATAAGGTTGTTTTAATTGTTCTCATTTGAAATATTTTTTATTGGAAATAGACTGGATTAATTGAGATCGAATTTCACCCCGATGCGCGACCACCAGCTGTAGAATTCACGCTGAATCAGGTTTTCATCCGTGCCGCTGTAGAGCTCGAAAGGCTGGTTGGTAAGGTTGAGGAATTCTGCAAATACGCGCCAGTTTTTGCTGATTTTGTATCCACCGGTGAGGTCAAATTGCAGGCGGCTGTTTACGAATATGTCGTCATTGGCTGTAGCCCCAATTTCCGTCAGGTAACTCCCATTGAGGTTCATCGCTGCGCGCAGGGTAAACTTGTCTGAATTGTAAGCCAGGGAGAAGTTACCCACATGGGTGGCCTGTCCCGGCAATTTGATCGATTCGAGTGCAGTTTCATCTGTGCGTTGGAATTCCGCGTCGGAACTGGTGTAAGTGTAATTCGCATAAACGCCGAGTCCTTTCAATTTTCCCGGAAGGAAATCCAACTGACGCTGCACGCCCATTTCGAGGCCGTAAAGATTGGCGCGGCCACCGTTTTGCGATTGGGTATAGTTGATATCTGTGGCACGTGGTGTGGGGCTCAGCAATGGATATGGTCCCTGAAACCGGCGGGTGTAGATAAAATCGTCCAATTGTTTGGCATAAACCCCACCCGATATGATTCCGAGGTTTTTCATGTAATGCTCTGCAAAAAGATCCAGATTCAGCGCACTCACCGGGATCAGATCCGGATTTCCGATGGATGCTTCCCGGTCGCGGAGATTGGCTTCCTGTGCCGGGATGATGTCTTCAAAATTGGGACGGGAATAACTGTATGTCGCTGCGCCGCGCAAAATGGTGTTATCCGTGAAATCATATCGAAAATTGAATTGGGGAAGAATATATCCGTAATCCGATTCTCCAATCACATCATTGATTGCTTCAAATTCGTCGTCGTCGCCGAAAATCACTTCCCGCGAACGGTAGCTTACTTTTGTGTATTCATACCGCACACCGGCAACAACGGTCAGTTTGTTAAAATTATGGGTGGTCATGACATAACCGGCCATTACATCTTCTTCCGCTTCGTAAGCTTCAAGCGCTTCGTCGATTACCTTGTCTTCAATCTGGAGTTCAAACCGTTCGGGATTTTCATTAAAGTATTCTGCAAACCTGCTTACATCCGGGAAGGCGCTCAATTCAAAGTTCCCATTGAGATAATTTTCGTCGAGCAGTCCACCTGCAAAGGCATCTGCATTTGGCACACCCGAAATGGCTTCGTAAACACTTTCATTGATCGTGAAGGTTTTTGTTTTTAACCGAACTTTTCCACCAAACTTCAGGATACCGGATGAATTTCCGGTATTGTATGGCACGGCCACATTCGCTTTTGCAGTGAGATTCTGATCTGTGGCCAGGGTGAATCCATTCGCATATTCATCAAATTCATACAGGCTGTTGTTGAGATATCCGGGCGCCGAAAGGCGGGGATAATTTCCAGGACTGTAATCCACAGCACTGGGCATATCACTTGCGATGAAACCCACTTCCTGATCGAAGGGTGTATCCTGCTCGGCATATGCATACGATCCTTCATAATCGATGCGGAATCCGGTAAAATTGTGGCGTCCGCCCACATTGATGCTCGTGATCGATTGCTCTTCAAAACGATCCTTGGTGAGTTTTTCCACTTCATCATCTTCGGGAACAAATACAAATCTGCGTCTCCATTCCCTGTCGGTAAAACGGTTGTACATCACCCTTCCGTAAATCTCATTCCGGTCGTTGAAGCGGTAATCAATGGTACTGCTCAATCCGGTGCGCGTTCTGGTAAGCTCGTAATCCCGGAGCTCCAGCACGTGGCTTTCGGGCGACATCAGGTCGCCGTCGGTATCGCGTTCCCATCCATTCGATCCCAGATTGTTCACATAATAGCTCGAATTGGCCATCACGCCGAGTTTGTTGTTCAAAAAACGCTGACCGTATTGGAAACTCCCCTGTCCGTTGGGCTGTTGCATGAGGTTGTTGTATCCGAGTACCCCGCTTGCGCGAATGGTCGGATCAGCAGAAGTGGCCGTTCTGGTTATCAGGTTTACCGAACCACCGATGGCATCACCGTCCAGATCAGGTGTGAGTGTTTTTGAAATTTCCATCGAAGCGAGTTGGTCGGATGGAATGGCATCCAGAGCCACGAATCGCACGTCGGCTTCCGGACTTGGGATTTGCTCCCCATTGATGCTGATGTTGGTAAATTGCGGCGCCAGTCCACGGATCAATACGTACCGGCCTTCACCCTGGTCGCGCTCGATGTTGACGCCCTGCACCCGTTGGAGCGCTTCAGCCGCGTTGGGATCGGGGAAACGACCGATCTGATCGGCGGCGACCACATTGATGATGTTTGAAGCGGCTTTCTGCTGGTTGAGCGCTTTGGCGTCGCCCTGAAGATTTCCGGAAACGACAATTTCCGAAAGCTCGCCCGGGGCTGGCTTCATAGATCGGTTGATATTCTGATTACCATCGGCCACCAGCACGACAGGAACGCGGATGGATTCGTATCCGATGTACGAAATTACGAGCACGGCCTCTCCGGTGCGGTTGGTGCGGAGGGCATATTCTCCGGTAAGGTTGGTAAAAGTGGCCTGGGTACTTCCATCTATATATACGGTGGCGCCCGGAAGCCGCGTATTGGAAATAGAGTCGGTCAGTGTGCCCGTAATGAGCGATTGCTGGGCCTGCACCTGAGCGAAAAGCGCTCCGAGGGTCATGGTCAAAATAAGGTAAATTGTTTTCATAATTGGTCCATCTGATTTCTGGGGCGAAATACGCATCGGCATGTTACCTGAACTTCAAGCGGCGGGATATAAAAAGGCAACATGGGGATTTTGGGAGGCAACATTTTGGCAACATGTTTTTAATACATCACTGATGGATAATGAATTAACCAAATCAGATCATTCTATAAAAGGCAATTGGAAGTATAACTGAAGTCTCAGAAAGTTTGTGGGAGATGTTCGCAAAATATGAAGAAATGGGAACCAGTAATTGGCTCAAGGCGGAGAAAATAATGTAAACGCAACTGCCTCGGTCAGGGAGGTGCAGGGGTTACGCCTGGGCGCAGGGATAAGTGTTTAAATGAACACTCCCCGGGTTTATTCTTTTGGTTGGATGGTTACACTCAATTTATGAATCGTAGGTTAAATTTGGTGTTAGCTTGTGCAACAATGACTACTCACATCAAGTTCGCACCTGATGTTTTTGAATTATCACTCGCTTTTCACAACAGGTTTGATTCTTTCATCAAATTTCAATGGAGTTGTTGAAATAACTGATATTTTTTTAGAATCGGAGTGGTTGGGGTTAATCAGGTAATTATATTCAGGTGGAACAATACTACTTCTTACTTTTAGTACTGCTGCACTATTCGACTTTACAAAATCATCACCTATAAATTGGGTCTCAAGGATTGGAGGATTGGCATCCCAATTCGCAGGTAAATCTGCATCATCCAATTCTATTATCGATACTTCTTTTGGAATTTCGATTTCCACGTAGTATCTATCTACTGGTAAGTCTTCACTATAATCAAGATGAACCGACACTTCTAAAGTGGCCAGAGCGCGCGAATCAGCTGTATATACAAGGTAGGTGTTGAGGCTATTCCAGCGGTAACCCTCTGCAGATGCTGCGCCTATTCCATCAAGTGTTGTTTCAAGGTATTTTTCCCTTTCAATTCTAAAGACCCGCATTATGCCATATTTCCATATTCAATTCTGTTCAGGCTATTCCGAACTTCCTGAATTCCGGTTAATGTGTCGAATAGGCTCTCAGGTGTGGCACCTCCCAAAGAAATGTTTGGTTTTTTCAACCAGCGCTGAAATTTATCCTTTTCATTGTTAAATACTTCCAGACCAAAATCTAATAATTCTTTAAGAACAAGGACAATTTCACTATCGCGTCCACTGAGCAAATCTTTATCTCTCTTTTTTTTATTATACGTTGTTTGGGCTACATGAAAATAATGTAATACGCGCTTTACCGGCAAATTCGTCATTTGACTTAAAACTTCAATGGAGTCATACGGTAAGCCTTTCCTGATTACCGCTACTCTTTCCATTTTTGTTTTCCAGACATATTCATTCTCATTTACCACAATACTCCATCTGCGGCTTTTTAATTTCGCAATTGCTGCCCGTTTAACACCCGGCTTGGGATCAAATGATTTAAGACTTTCAGCCGACTTTTCTTTTCGCAAACTCATAATAGCGTTCTTGCTGCTAATGTACAACAATATTACTATACACTTAAATTTCTCATTGAAAATTTCATATCCAAGTCTCCACTTCCGCCATCTCATTCGGATGAAGATGGATATCGACTTAAAATTTCATTGGTGCTCTCCACTGTATCCATCAGCATGGAAAGCCGACTGGTCAGTTGGTTCTTAAAAAGATGGTTGTAGTCTCTATCCCAATTCTACGTGATGACAAAACGCCTGATCACTTTTGGAATATTCAAATTTTCTGAGAAATAGTTTAATTTTGATAGACATGGAGATCAATGTGGTTCGAATCATTGGTTATAATGGGGTGAACCTTGCACAGGGATACAAACAAATAGATATCCGTTCACCCAGAGAACTTTTAAGGTATGAAGACTAAAACAAGTAACCCGAAAAAGACTTTTGATGCCGTAAAATATATGCGGGATCAGAGAGATCGAATTTCTAAGGACATCATGGACATGAGTCCTGAGGAAGTAGTGGCCTATTTCGCAGAAAGGGCTGAAAAGTCTAAGAAGGAAGGGTGAAATACTGCACACACAGGCGATAAATACACATTAAAACTGTTCAGAGGCAAATATATAGATAAAGGCACCCGTTAAAATGAAACAACCATGAGACGATTCTTCATTATTTTAATCCTGGCATTCCTGACAACTTCCTGTGACAGGGATTGCGAAGCATTTGACACCACAAGAGAAATAGCCAAATGGCATCTGTTTCCCGAGCTTGATCAGACTTATATATTTTATGCCGATGATCAGGAGAGAGCGTTTATGAAGATACGGGGTAATATTTCTGAAATGGAAACCGTCAATTGCGCATACGGTTGTAGTTGTACCCGCGGTTTTTCAGGTGAATATTCCGATGAAGAAATCAGGATCAGATGCTCAATTGCTTACGATCCCGACAATGATCCGCAGTTTCGACTACCCATTTTTTATGAGTTTGATGGGATCAATATATCCCTGGATGTCACCCCAGCGGGTGAGCTGTTCGGATCAGGGCCTGATACCACATCGACCGATCCCATGATTGAATTTGAAAATCTGGACTCTCTCACATTGAATGACAACCTCTACCAGGATTTACTCCACCTGAAAATGCCTGAGAAAGCCAAAATGAGTGATTACTGGATTGCACGGGGAATAGGTTTGGTCGCATTCCAGGAAGATAGTGTTCTGTTTGTAAGAAAATAAAACGGGTGCCAACAGCAATGCATAGTTTTCTTTCGTCAGCTATGAAAAGGAAGAATTGGGATGCACAGTGAATCCGACTGTCGTTCAGAAGCGGGAACCATTTTCAGATTGGGTAATCCGACGTCATTCGGGTTTCATATCATATTTATTTTTTCCCCATAGAATTTTGGCTTCGTATCCAGCAGATAGATGTCCACAATGGTCTTTACCCTGGCAAATTTTTCGCGGAGATTGGTTTTAAAGCCATATCGGCTGCCTACGTCCCTTGCATTCAATGCGGATGCTTTAATTCCCTTGTGACGAGCGATGTAAAGTGCCCGTTCATTGTGAAAACCTTGTGAAACAACGATAATGTCATCCTGTGAGAAAATGGCTTTTGCCCGTTC
>JBGTLS010000446.1:0-4820 GCA_041744015.1 Cryomorpha sp.
GCAGTGATATTATAGTTTGCTGCAGACTCATCTGTACATCCCTCTTTTGCACAACTACCGGCAAGAAGTGAAACCAAAAGAAATAAAACGCAAAATAGAAATCTGTTCATAAATCAAAACTTGAAGGACAAGTATAATGCAACAGGTAAAAGAAAAACAAAAGATTTTCCGGAGTTTTTTTCATTGAACACATTGATACTTCTGGAAACATTTGAATTTGGGTTGTTCGAATTGGGTATGATATAATTGTCCGTTTCCAAATTAAATCGTTCAGTCAATCTGGTGAAATAGAGTGTGCATTCAGTTCCAATAAGAACCCTTTCAGAAATATAATAATTCAAATTCAACTGAATGCCACCTCCAAAACTTGAAGATGCATTGCGCACCCTGGAAATGGTAGAATCCGTTTGTTGACTAAAATCAAAAACCTGCAGCGAAAAAGTTTCGCGGCTTGTTTTCCCACGAATAAAGTCCACACCTATTCCCGCCTCAAACCTATTGGAAAACCGCTGCTGATAACCAACGCCTCCGCGGAAAGCATACGAATCATTATTGGTTTTTAATCCGTCATCATTTTCTGTGGACGTGATATTCAAACCACCGCCGGCGTTGAAGGTCAATCCGCTACTGTTATGGCGTAGCGTGTACTTCAAGAGGTATGGATTATTCACTTCATCGATTTCGCCAAAATTGATGATTTGACGAAACAGCGGATTCACCTGCACACCCACGAAATGATCGAAGGTTTTGGCCTTTGTAAACAGTTCGTCTTGCTGGCCAAAAAGCAGCGATCCGGACAGACAAAAAAAGCTTACCAGCGCCAGGCGCAAACAAGCACAGAGCTCATTTTTATATGTCATTTAATAAAAGGATCGGAAAATTTGGGATCGGTAATAAAAGTTTGATCAGTCAAGGTCTGCAGAAAAGCAATCAGCGCCGTTTTTTCGTTCTGTGAAATATTCAGTACGAGTGGAGATCCGGTAATCGGATCCTTCAGACGGTCGTCGAGATTGGGATGCGAAGCCACACCAGTGCTGTAATGATCGATTACTTCTTCCAAACTGGCAAACCTTCCGTCGTGCATATAAGGAGCGGTGAGGGCCACATTTCTAAGATTGGGGATCTTAAATTTTCCATTTTGGGATGCCGCTCCATTCAAGGCGCCTGCTCCGTTGTCAGCATATGCTGCATCCAGGCCAATATTCACGAGCTCTTCCCCGAATGCTTCACTGTATCCCACGGTAGAAATAACGTCATGGCAACTCATACAATCGTATTTTCGAATAAAAAGATCCAGACCCAATCGCTCCAGCCCATTGAACGTTGATCCAAATCCTCCATCTGAGAAAAAACTCTTCTCAAATTTGGAATTATTAGAAATCATGCTACCGACAAATCCCGCGAGGGCATGTGAAATTCGTTCCAGTGTCACTTCTGAATCTCCGTAGGCTGCCTGAAACAATATACCATACAAGGGGCTGTCGCTCAGTTTTATCAGAAGATCTGTATTGGAACGCATCCCCATTTCGATGTGATTGCCAACGGGTTCCAACACCATCTCACTCAAAAACCGGTGTCGGCCATCCCAAAATAACGCCTGACCGGCAGAACCAAATCCAAAACCCCCAAGATTTTGAATGGGTTGGGTATTGCGGGAAGTAATTCTGTTTTCAAAACCTGTGCTGAACTGACGGTTGTCTGAAAACGCGAGCGCTTGTTTGTGGCAGGATCCACAGGACACCCCATTATTTACGGAAAGAGACTTGTCGTAAAACAAAATGCGACCCAGGTGTCCGATTTCAGATGAAACCGCAGCGTATTGGTAAGCCGTATTGTCCATATCCAGAATGGTCCGATTGGCAACGGGCATTTCGTCCGACTTGGAACATGAAATGACAGATACCAATACAAGGATCGATAGGGAAGACAAGATGGTAATATGTCGACTGATTTTCATAGCGAGGGTGTAGGTTATCAACTGACAATGAGGTTAGCAGGTGCCAATTTAGAGAATTTAACCAGAAAACACCATTTTTAAGTATTAAATTATATCGGTATCCTAACATGTCCGAAGCCATATGATTCACCACAAATATTACCTATATAATTAATTTACATTTGAAAAATAAATTATGTAAACCACCCCATTCAACTCCTGATTGTTGGATTATCAACTAAAACTTTACCTCCCCAAATACGGGAAAATGATCTGAGATAAAATGGCCATCCGGCCGCATGTCGCCGATATGTCGGTAATCGACTATTTCCAGGTGCTTTGTAAAAATGAAATCAATGGGTTCAGTCAGGGGGTGATTCTTGTCAAATGCATTAAATGTCCCCGGAGGGCCTTCCAATTCCTTTTTGACTAATTCGAAACCGCTATCCAGTTCTTTCCTGAAAACTTTGATGGGATCAGAACCAGGACCCGCGTTAAAGTCACCCATCACCACAATCCGTTTACCTTTCAAACCCAGCTCCTCAATTTTGGAGAGAATCACCTGCGCCGACATCTTCCGCGCCTCGCTGCCCACATGATCAAAATGGGCATTGAATACGTGCAGGGTATCATTGGAAACTTTTGAACGCAACGCCCCATAGGTGCAAATGCGCTCCATGGCTGCATCCCATCCCACAGATACCCGGTGAGGACTTTCCGAGAGCCAGAACGTTTTATGCGTGATCAAATCAAATTTGGTCGAATCGTAATACACCGCACTATACTCTCCTTTTGTCTTTCCATCATCCCGCCCCACGCCGATATACGCGTAATTGGGGAGTTGATCTTTTATAAATTCCACCTGATGAAACAACCCTTCCTGTATTCCGAGAATATCCGGCTGGTAGTGTCCGATAAGGTCTGCGAGTGAAGACTTTCTCTTTTCCCAGGTATTTTCACCATCATTCGGATTGTCAAATCTAATGTTGTAGGTCATGAGCGTTGTTTGCTGACCATACATGTGGCTACTGAAAAAAAAGAGACAGGCCAGAAAATAAAGATGAATCAAATTTTTCATTGATTTGGTTGTATTCGGGGTGCATAAATTCGTGACAATACACTGACCGTACTGATCAAATATAGGAATCTGCGAATGGAATAAGACATATCTGGTGATTTGAAATTGTCCCTTTTCATAAATCTCCTTGAAATTGGCCGGATTTAAATATCATTTTCCTGAAAACCGACATTTACCATCTAGTCAAATTGAACATAGTCGGCACTTGAAACTAAAAACTAAACACCAAAAACTCCGAACCCATCAGCAATCCTTACCTTTGCGCCGCGAAAAAAATCTCAACTCAAAAAATAATGAAAAACCACCTGGTAAAAGTTTACCCTTCCAAAGCAAACCTTCCCAAAGAAGAACAACTCGCCTGGAAACTGGCAAAAATGGTAACCGACAATGTCGCCATCAGCGACGAAGTTGAAGATATGGTGATCAACCGCATCATCGACAATGCATCTGTTGCCATCGCTTCCGTAAACCGCACCCCGGTGGTCAACGCCCGTGCCCAGGCCCTCGCTCATAAACGCTCTGACCGCGGCGCCAATATTTTTGGTATGCCCCGCGATTTTAAAGTTCACGCCGAATGGGCTGCATGGGCCAACTGCGTTGCAGTGCGCGAACTCGATTACCATGACACTTTTCTCGCTGCCGACTATTCACACCCCGGCGACAGCATTCCAGCCATTTTGGCTGTAGCCCAACAAATGGGTAAGTCGGGTAAAGATGTTCTTCGAGGTATTGTTGCCGCGTATGAAGTCCATGTGAATCTCGTGAAAGCCATCTGCCTGCACGAGCACAAAATCGACCACGTAGCGCACCTTTGTCCGGCACAGGCCGCTGGTGTTTGCGCATTGCTCGGTCTCGACACCGAAACCACTTATCAGGCCATCCAACAGGCATTGCACGTTTCGATCAGCACGCGCCAGAGTCGAAAAGGTGAAATCTCGAGCTGGAAGGCTTATGTACCCGGTCACGGTGCCAAACTCGCTATCGAAGCAGTAGACCGCGCCATGCGCGGCGAAAAAAGCCCCTCACCCATTTACGAAGGTGAAGACAGCGTGATCGCCTGGGTCCTCAGCGGACCGAAAGCCGAATACACCATTCCCCTACCGGAACCCGGAGAGGAGAAACGCGCCATTCTGGAAACCTACACCAAAGAACACTCGGCGGAATACCAGTCCCAGGCACTGATTGACCTGGCTGCACGAATGAAGGAAAAGATTTCCGATTTCTCGCAAATTGACAATATCCTCATCGAAACTTCGCACCACACGCATTACGTAATCGGTACCGGTTCAGGTGATCCCCAAAAGTTCGATCCATATTCAACCCGCGAAACGCTCGACCACAGCATCATGTACATTTTTGCAGTAGCGCTCGAAGATGGGGCATGGCACCATGTGAAATCCTACGAACCCAGCCGGGCCCAGCGACCAGAAACGGTTGAGCTCTGGAAGAAAATCTCCACCGTCGAAAAGGAAAAATGGACCAAACTTTACCACGATCAGGACCCGGACAAAAAAGCTTTCGGCGGCCGCGTGATCATTACCATGAAAAACGGTGACCAGATCGCCGACGAACTCGAGCGCGCAAACGCCCACCCCGCCGGCGCACGACCTTTCAAACGTCCGAACTACATCGGAAAGTTCGACATGCTCACCGAAGGCATCATCACCCAAGAAGAGCGCAATCGTTTTATCGGAGTGGCCGAAAGACTTACTTCTCTCAGCGCAGCAGAAATCAACGACCTGACAGTTGAAATGCCTTTCGACCAGGTGCTGGAAAACAAACCAAACCAAAAAGGAATTTTCTAAT
>JBGTLS010000447.1:0-6797 GCA_041744015.1 Cryomorpha sp.
CTCCCCTAACCCCCCGGGATCCTGTCATCCCGACTGAAAGGAGGGATCCCGTCATCGCAACACGGAAACTTCGTTTAATACAATTAGACCATTTGGAAAGCCTAAATGCAGCGCGCGTGTGCGGGTGAACGAAGTATGGAACCCCGTCATAGCAAATCCGAATCCCCATTGTAGGCAATTTAACCATCTGGAATATCGAAAGGCAAGGGTGCACGACCAGGTGATCGAAGTGAGGAATCCCGTCGGGCTTAACGAATTTGCGAGTTATCGAGATCAATGGAAACGGCGTTAATGAGAATTTACCGTATCACTATCACTATCGTATACAATCGTATCAAATCGTATCACTTTACCCTACAATCGTTCGGAAAGTAAGATTGATCCTCGCCGTGTGGACCCGTGTAGTGGGTGGCAAGCGGTGTAACCAGTATTTCTGGGTTTCACCTTTCATTTCCAGCAAACTTCCATGAGGCAGCACAATCGGAATGGTGGTTTTGTTGATTTTATGTTTGAAAGCAAATTTTCGCTCAGCGCCAAAACTCATGGAAGCGATGGATCCGTTTGGCTTCAAATCCTTTTCCGCGTCGCTGTGCCAGGCCATGCCTTCACTGCCGTTTTGGTAAAGGTTTAGCAGACAGGAATTGTAGGTTTCACCGGTCTCATTTTCCACCATTTGTTTGAGTTTCTGCAATTCTTTCGTCCAAACCAGCGCCGTTTTTGTGATGTTCGAATAGGTGTATGAAAAAGCCCTTTCTCCATACCAGGCTACTTTTCTTTTGGTGACGAGGTGTTTGCCAAAGATCACAGCTTCGTCATTTTTCCATGCAATGGAATGCATGAGAATGTTGAAATACTTATTTGCCGAAAGGCGATCCATGATACTTCCGTGATAAATCACCAATCCATCCATGGGAAGAAGGTTGGATTTACCATCTTGAGATTCAAATAAATTCACGCGACTTCAATAAATTTTGCAATGACATTGATGATAGGTATTATAACCCCCATTGACTAAAACGCACAAGGAGTCAAAAGTGATGAACGGTCGTGAATGTTTAGTTATTTTTTGTAAAATTGGCAATTGAAACGGAAATTTCCCTTCTCAAAAAAACGGCGTAACCGAAAAGCCATACGAGTAGGACATAGCAAATCAAATGTACAGAATGGATACCCAGAAAGTCGACATGTTTCTCATGCTCAACAGCAAGTTTTTTGAAAGTCACCATATTCCTCAAATTCGCGAACGTTTGTTGTCATTGGATGAGAATAAATGGATGATTATACAAACCATGCAGTTTAAGGATCCCACCACGATTCTTATCGTTTCGTTAATTGCAGGTGCCTTCGGAATTGATCGGTTTATGATCGGCGATACCGGATTGGGTATCGGTAAGTTGATTACATGTGGAGGTTTCGGTGTTTGGACCATTGTTGACTGGTTTTTGATCATGGATGCCACGCGTGAAAAAAATATGGCGAAACTTCAACCTTTCTTATACTACTAAACCCATGAACAGACTTCGCCTGTATGCCTTTCTGATTGGAATGTGTATGACGGGGTATGCCTGGTTGGGTTATAGCTTTTCGCAAAAAGCGGTGGGTGCATGCCATGCTTATTCCGCCTGTATGATCAAAAACGTTACCGGGGTGCCATGTCCGTCCTGCGGTGCCACGCGCTCGGTGATGTCCATTGTTGAAGGTCATTTTGCGGAAGCGGCCCATCAAAATCCACTCGGAATCATCATCGCATTTTTAATGGTGGCTTTGCCGGTCTGGATTGTGGTGGATTTATTCAGAAAGAGTTCGTCGCTGCTTCGGTCATATGAGAACTTTGAGATATGGTTCAGACAACCCAAAGTGGCAATCACCGCGGGCGCACTGATACTAATCAACTGGATTTGGAGCATATCAAAAGGCTTATGATTTCTACCTCACCTTTCATATACGCACCCGCCGAAAGCGAAACCGAGAAAGCTTCAAACAGTTATCTCATGTCGCTGGTAGCCCTGATGGCCGGACTGCCGCTGCCCATTATCAATCTGGTGGCCACGTTCATCTTTTACGCTGGCAACCGGAATGGAACCTATTTCGTGCGCTGGCATTGCACCCAGGCCCTTCTTTCGCAAATTTCACTGTTGCTCATCAACAGTTATGCATTTTGGTGGACCATTTCCGTTATTTTTTACGATAGGGTCGTCACAAATGAATACATCGCATACATCATTGCCGTTTTGCTTTTCAATCTTGTTGAATTTATCGCCACCATTTATTCAGCCGTAAGCACACGCAAAGGCATTCACGTCCAATGGTGGTTTTACGGAAGTCTCACCAATCTCATTTGCCGGTCGTGAAAAGAAATGTATGGTTTCAGGGGATCCTGATGGTGGGATTATTTCTGCTGATTCTTTTCGGACTTCGGCAGGTAAACTGGATAGAACTGTTGAATGTTCGTCAGGCGGGTGAGGCAACGGAAGAAAAACTCGGGAAAATGCTTTGGGACGTTTTTCGCAAAAGCGACGGAGAAATCAAGGATCCTTATGTGATCAATGCGCTGGACAGCATTCTCACCCGTATCTGCGAAGCGAATGATATTGACCAAAGTCACATCAAACTTCACCTGTTGGACAAAGATGAAGTCAATGCTTTTGCCTTGCCCGACGGACATCTTGTCCTGTTTTCCGGCCTTATAAATGATTGCGAAAACGAAAGCGAATTGATCGGTGTGATGTGTCATGAACTGGCTCATATTGAACTGCGCCACGTGATGAAAAAACTGGTGCGTGAAATCGGGTTTTCTGCCATCATCTCCATTACTACAGGTGCGGGGGGAGGAGATGTGATGCAGGTTGCCAAAATGCTTTCTTCGTCGGCTTACGACCGAAGCCTCGAAAAGGAAGCCGACATCAAGGCGGTGGATTACATGGTGAAGGCGCGGGTGAATCCACTTCCCCTGGGTAATTTTCTCTATCGCCTTTCGGCAAATGAAGTTGATGACATCGAATTTCTCTCCTGGTTTAGCACCCACCCGGAAACGATCCAACGCGCTGAATATGTGGTAGCGTACAGCAATGAAAAGGTGCTTCGAAACGAAAAAATTCTCGCGGAATCGACCTGGGAGGAAATTGGGAAAAGATTAAGTCAGGGTGTGGATCTCAATTAAAAGATTTTCATTTCCCAAACACCCAATCTCGGCTTGTTTTTGTCGGGGTCGGATAGGGTGAGTTTGACATATCGCGCGTTCACTGATTTTTTCATTTCCACTGGCCATTCCGATGCTTCAGCATTGTTGCCTGCCGCATAGGTTTGCCAGGATGCTCTTCAGTCCGGGTTTCATTCTGTTTTTGGCAACTTATCGTTAAATGGATGACAGTTACAAAACAGATTGGAGCGCTTATTCGACTCATGATTTTTTGTTTTGATTACTGGTCGATCAATGTAATTTATTCCACACCGGATGGAACAACGATTTTCTCCGACAGGGGCAGGGGAACACCCAATACGGGATATCCATCCTGATTCCATTCCACTTTTTGAGCGCGGGGGGACCGGTGTCTTCCGCAACCCTGTGCGGGTTTAGGATTGGCGTGATAGAGTATCCAATCTTCGGTGCCGTCAGGTGATTTGAAAAATGAATTGTGGCCCGGGGCGTATACCTTGTTTTCTTCCGACGTTTGAAATATTGGTCCGTCGGACTTCTGCCAATCGGCAGCATTCAGCGCGTTTCCACCCGATCTCAATATGAGCAACCCCAACGAATACAAATCAGTCCAACATCCATTGGCTGAGAAAATAATGAATACATCATCACCGTGTTTTAATTCCTGCGGACCTTCATTCACAAAAATATCTTTGGAATTTGCAGCGGAATCCGGACTGAGTCCATTGAGTTCCCAGGCTGCCTCCGGTGATGAGATTTTCACACGTTCTCCTTTTAACGTCCAGGGATTTTCCATGGCGGAGATATAAATATCCTGTTTGATATTTTCGTGGGTTTCCCAACCAGACCACATGAAATACTGTTTTCCCTGGTGTTCCAGAATGGAGCCGTCGATGGCCCAATGATCTCCGGGGTCAGATAGCTTCCCTTTAACTGTCCAGTTGCCGGTCATCGGATTCTGCGAATCGCATTCAAGTACCCACATGCGGTGGTTTTCATTCTTTCCATCATCGCCAGCGAAATACACATACCAGTTTCCATCGAGGTAGTGAATTTCCGGCGCCCAGATTTCTTTGGAATACATCCCGGTATCAGGTGCCTGCCAAATGCGTTTCTTTTCGGCATCTGCCAGGTTTACCGGATTTTTTGTTTTCCAGATTTCGATGCGGTTCTGTAGGGTATTCGTGTAGTAATAAAATCCCTCGTGATAAATCATCCACGGGTCCGGGCCGGTGTTGAGCAATGGGTTTGAAAATGTTTTTTGCCCAGCCAAATCCAAATTAAAAATCATCGCAAAAATTGAAATTGCCAGGATGTGAAAATGGGGTTTCATGGATGGAACTATTAATGATCCGACTCCTTATTTATTATTCATTTCTCTGATTACGGCTACCTCTTCTTCCCTATATGGCTTTCCGTCCGGATGAAAGACTTCGTGAAACCAGAGTTTGGGTTGGCCCCCATCGGGAATAGGCGTATCCCACGCGTATTTTGTATTCGTTTTTCCGGAAACGAGTCCCCAATTGATGGCACCGATGTTATTTTCTTTCAGCAAGGGCATGGTATTTTGGAAGGTATTGTTTCGGGTGCGAGCCATGTATTCGGTGCAGATCATTGGCCTGTTGAGCGTTTTCAGACTATCGATCCACTCCTGATGCGTTTCCGGTTCCATATAGTTGTGATAAGTTACGATGTCAGAGTTTTCCATTTGATACTGATTAAGGTCTTTCAAATCCCAGTTCCAAACACCAACGGACAGGGGCTGAGATGGATTTACTTCACGACCCCAGGCAAATACTTTTTGCAACAAGGGCATGCTCTCATTGCCATAGCCACTGTTGCCAGGTTCATTGTACAAATCCCAAAGGACAATGCGCTTGTCATTGGCAAAATGGGTCATTACATCTTTTACATAAGCTTCGAGCAGAGAATCCGGAACTTCCACATCTCCCGGATCACGCACCCATCCAGAATTGTGGATGCCGGTCTTGGGTTCGGGTTGTTTTCCGGCTTCGTAAGTAGGATTCCAGCAGTCATCAAAAAACACGAATAAGGTGTTGATATTGTGCTTTTCAGCGATATCAAGGTATTCCTCCATTCTCTTTTTGAATCCTTCCGGATCCACCTTCCAGGCTACATGGTGGAGGTATACACGCATGACGTTGAAACCGATGTCTGAGGCCCAGCCGAGTTCGCGGTCCATGGTTCCCGGATCGAATGTTTCAGCCTGCCACATTTCGAGTTGGTTAATTGCTGTGCTGGGTTGGAAATTGGCACCACTCAACCAGTCCCAACGGGCATAGTATTCCTGTGCTCTTTCTTCCGACCATTTCTCTCCAGGTAGAGCCCTTAAAGTATCTGAATTTTGAGCAGTGTCGTTTCCACTGTCTGGATTGTTGGTTCCGGTGCAGGACACTAACAAAATGACAAATGGTAAGGTGAAAGCAGTAGTTTTAAACATTTTAGTAAGCTATTTAAGGGTTAAAAACAGGTGCTGGTTTTGCAATGATACTTGGGACGCGGCCTTCAATAAGGGGCCACTCATCTTCCCAAATTAATTTATCCAATAACAATGGTCGTCTTGATGCACCGTTATCGAGCAATGGATTGTTTTTTGGAATGCCGTGATACAGGAACCATTCGGTGCCTTCATCATCAATCATGATTTCAGCGTTGTGGCCGGGTCCGGCAAATCCGAGACCTCCTGAGTTTGCCTGAACGACCAGTTCACCAAAATTGGGAAGGAGCAGGTTGTTTCCGTTTTTATCATAATATGGCCCGAGTAGGGAAGGAGAACGACCTACAACCACCCGGTAGGTGCTGTTTGCGCCTTCGCAACAGGAGCCAACTGATCCAAAATAATAGAAATAATTTCCTTTGCGGTATACATAACTCGCCTCCAAATGATTGCCCCCAATATGGGTTTTGTCACCCATCGTGGACGTGCCATCCTCAGTCAGACGAATGGCGTAAATTCCCTGAAAACTACCCCAGAAAAGGTATTTGTTTCCGTTATTTTCGATATAGAATGCATCGATTGAATTACCGACTCCGATTTCGTTCGAGTCAAAGAGTTTGCCGAGATCGGTAAATGGACCTTCGGGTGTTGGGGAAGTAGCTACGCCAATAGCGGGATTGGGATCGCCCCAAAGTGAAAAAGAATAATACATCACAAACTGACCATTGATGATCGTCACATCAGGAGCCCAAATTCCACCTTGCTTCCAATTGGGTTTGACGTCGAAAGCGTCGCGTACCAATTCCCAATTGACAAGATCTGTTGAACGCACTACAGGTACGAGGTGATAGCCGCCATCAGAGCCCCAATCGTCTTCCGTTCCATAGGCATAAAAGTATCCGTTGTATTCCACAATGGATGGATCGGCCAAAACAGGGGTAAAAACCGGGTTGATATATGTTGAGTCACCCCCAGTGGTGTCGGGATTTTGATAAGGATTTTCGTAATCTAAATCCAGACCTCCATCATCTTTCTTACAGCCGGATATTCCCACCATCAACATCAATGAGAAAGACAATATTCTGTTTGCAATTATCATTTTGACTTAATTAGATGAATGAGCTATGGCCGCAATCATCGTGCTGCTTTAACATAAATGAAAGCCCGCCGGGGTCTTGCGCC
>JBGTLS010000448.1:0-2790 GCA_041744015.1 Cryomorpha sp.
GTATAGACCTGATACGTCACCAGACGTGGGTGTAATCAGAGTCTGTCCATAAAGTCCGCAGTCATGCCTTCGGCTTGATCTTCGATCTGCCTTGCACTTGTTCTAAAAACCCGCCTGCTGCTTGCAGACAGTCATCCCACCGCGGCGTGACTGTTTGATTTTTAGAACTGCGTGCGTGTTGCTATCGAACATTATGATCCAGTCACTTGACTTTACTGACAGACTCTAATTAGACAGGTTTTCCGGTGAGGCGGGCGAAAATTTCAAACTGAACTTCCAGAAAAAATTTCCGGTCAAACCGGTCGCGACCTTCCATTGAAGCTTCTGAATATCTTTGGAGTTTCACGCGATCGTTCTGTAGCTCGGTCATGGCTTGTACCAACCCCGAAATATTGTAATTGTTCAGAATGATTCCATCCACTTCATGGCGTACCACTTCTCTGCATCCGCGACTGTTCACAGTCACTACCGGTACGCCCATGGCCATTGATTCCATCAAATTCACAGGCAGACCTTCCCGCTCCGATGGAAAAACATTGAGGTCGGCAATGGCGAGGTAATCTTCCACGTTTTCACGCCAGCCAACCCGGATAATGGAAGGATCGTTTTTCAAAGCCTTCTCATACTGCGGCTTCAGTGGTTTCGGGTGAATCCGGTCTTTTTCACCTACCAAAAGTAATTTGGAATTTGGGTGTGTTTTCTGAACTTCCACAAAGGCCCTTACCACCCGGTCAAATCCTTTGAAATGGGTCTGACGCCCTATGAAAACGTAAACGAAATTCGATTCCTCAATGCCCAGTTCTGCCCTGAGGTTACGCCTGGTTTCGGTTGAAATATTTTTTGGATCGAAACGGCTTAAATCACAACCCATCCCAAAGGAATTGAGCACGCGAACCTTAGCCCTGGGAGCATTGCGTTGCAAGTATTCACAGTCATCCTGTGTCAAAACATAAACTTCATCCACATGTTCGGCACTCCATTTTTCTGCTTTTGCGATCATCATCCTCCGCCAGCCCGTAATGAGCGGTGATCCCAACCCATGGATTGTGCCCGTGGTCGGTGGCCAGTCTTTTTCTTTTGCCAACATGGCGGTAAAGAGCGCGGCTGAAAAATGAACATTTACAATATCAGGTTGCAGGTCTTTGACCAGTCTACGTACGTTTCGCGCAGCCGTATAATGCCTTAACGGATCGATGGCCCGGGGGAAATCGATGTCGTGCACTTTGCAATGAATATCTCTGCGATAAGCTGAAATGCGGGCGATGTGTTTTCGGGAAGTGGCGAGATGAACTTCGTGCCCACGTTTATTCAGGGCATCAATAAGCTCCTCCAGAAAGGTGAAATAATTGGTAATGGAAGGAATGATAAACAATAACTTCATGCGAAGTGGCGCCCTGCAATATTTCGTTTCAGCCCGGGCAAAGATACAAGGTATGAGTTAACCTCCTGTGCGTTGAATGTTAAGAGTGGTGTAAAAGTTTTTGTCTCCGGACAGTATTGAGGTGATTAGCAAGAAAACATTACTTGCGCGAGAATTTATTTCAGGCTCAGTTTATCGCCTGGTTTTACCTCATGATCTTTGGGCAAACCGGAATTTTTCAAAATCCTGGACATTTTTACACCGTATTCCTGAGATATATCGCGCAGGGTTTCTCCTTCCGATACGACATGCGTTTTGGCAGTAGCCGCCTTGTTGCGTTTGGGCTGGATGTAAATTTTGGTGCCAGCCGGAATGGTTTCACCCTTTTCGAGATCGTTGTATTTGCCGATCTGCCATTGACCCAGGCTCAGCTGTTTCCCGAGTGATTCGCTCGTCTCATTCCTCTTTGTAATTACATACTGAATGCGGTTGTCGCTCAAATACACTTCCATACCCCTGTTGAGATTGATTACAATCTCTTCCTGACTGCGTCGAGACGTTTTTTCCGGCTGGGTTTTTTGAGGTTTGTAATTCTTGCCTGCGGTATCGTATGCTGTTAAATTATTTTCTTCGATTATTCTGATCAGCAATTCAGGATACTTCGGATTGGTGGCATATCCGGCTTTTTTCAGTCCATGTGCCCACGATTTGTAATCTGTGATTTTGTAGTCAAACAAAAAGGCATAGCGGGTCTTTTTCACAAAAATGCTATGATCCTCAAAACTTTCCTTTGCTGTTTTATACTTTCGAAAACATTCGTTACGCGCATCGTCATCGTGGTATATTTTCTGACCCTGCCAGTCGTGGCATTTTATCCCGAAATGGTTGTTTGCTTCCCGCGCCAGCCTGCTGTTTCCGTCACCACTTTCGAGTATTCCCTGGGCGAGGGTGATACTGGCAGGTATGCCGTGTTCATGCATTTGTTTAATGGCCTCATCTTTCCATGTGGAAATGTAATCCGCGCGGGTATATTTCCTCGCAGGATCTCCTTCGGCGAAAGCCAGCAAAGGCAGGAGCAGCGCAATAAAAAACAGACGAAGTGGCGTTCTAAACATGTTATGAACAGTTTTGCACAGGCTGTGAAAAACTTAATTTCTCAAAGTTATCGGTACTTACAGCGTTTTTTTAACAAAAGCAATTACGGTTATTCACAATCGGATGTGAATTCAACAATCGGGGTAAATTGCATACCCCAATTTTGCTTCTGTTGCCGGTATGCCCTGCAACCCACCAGTGTGAATAAAAACCCAATTTTCACGATTCGCCGGTGGATTTTTCCGTGCAAAATCCACCATACCAAAAACAGCTTTACCAGTGTATACGGGATCGGTTTTGATGCCTGTCTCCTTTTGGAAAATGCGCATGAAATC
>JBGTLS010000449.1:0-8144 GCA_041744015.1 Cryomorpha sp.
CTGTAAATTTGGCCAGAATAAATACGCCATTTCTTGAAATCTGTCTTAATTATCAACGGTCCGAATTTGAATTTGTTGGGTAAGCGCGAACCGCTCCTGTATGGATCTGAAAGTTTTGATGATTTTTTAAATCGCTTAAAGAAAGAATTCCCCGATTCCCAGCTTCGCTCCATCCAAACCAATGTGGAAGCTGATATGGTAAACGCCATTCAGGGTGCGCAGGGGGAGGGCGCAGAGGGGATTGTGTTGAATCCTGCTGCGCTGAGTCATACCTCTTTGGCTGTTGCAGACGCTGTCGCAGCCATCTCTATTCCTGTGGTCGAGGTACATATTTCGAATATTTTTGCAAGAGAATTGTTCCGCCATCATTCCTTCGTAAGCCGGTATGCCAAAGGTGTCGTGGTGGGATTTGGCCTTGAGGGTTATCGCCTTGCCCTATCTCATCTTTTGCGGTCCTGACGGACGAAATAACGACTTTCCAGAGCTCCGAAAACCCTTTTTCTGTCAATAAAATAAGCCCTGACAATGCTGTAGCGAAACAGTCCTGTGCGGTTTAATTTCACAGATCTCTGACGCCAGTAGGATCTCTTTTTTAGGTAACTGCGCAGATGCGTATAGAAATGAAAATGGGCGTGCATAACTGCAAAAAAGTGGTGCGGTCCGCTCTGAAATCCCATGACGAATGCAGCAATACCGTCCAAAATGAGCCTTTTTACAACACGTCTGAAGATATTTTTGCGGTAATCATTTTTGACCAGGATCAGTAAATTGTTCCTGAAATTCAAATATGTTTTTCGTGGATTCTGCACGGCCAGTGTTCCACCCCCCAGATGATAAACCACGGAGGATGGAAAACAGTAAATGCGGTGCCCGGCATTTTTGAGACGCCAGCAAAGATCAATTTCTTCCATGTGGGCGAAAAGTGTTTCATCAAATCCTTCAAATTTGTGAAAATGCGCTGACCGAATGACCAGGGAGGCTCCCGAAGCCCAAAACACTTCCCTGTCGTCATTGTGCTGACCTATATCGCGCTCGCAGGTATCGAATAACCGGCCCCTGCAAAATGGATATCCATTTTTGTCAAGAAAACCTCCCGATGCCCCGGCGTATTCGAAGTGGTCCCTTTTGTTGACGTCCTTTATTTTTGGTTGGGCCGCGACGATTTCCGGGGCCTGGTCCATTTGGTTTATGATAATATCCAGCCACTTGTCTGTTGTTTGCACATCGCTGTTTACGAGCGCATAATAGTCGGAATCCACCTGGGTTAATGCGCGGTTGTAACCTCCGGCATACCCATAATTTCCGTCCAGTTGAATAATCCTGATTTGAGGAAAATCTGAACGAAGCAATTCCACGGAAATATCAGTCGAGCCATTGTCTGCTACTATGACTTCAGCCCACGCCGGACACGTATCGATCACTGATGGGAGAAAACGGGTCAGGTGGGCTGATCCGTTGTAATTGAGAATAACAATGGCGGCTTTCAATCAGGCATATGGTTCCGCCTGCGAATTTAACGTGGATTTTCGAATAGCTGGTCAATTCGGCCACCGAAATGCTCCCGGCCTTCCTGACGGTCCACATTGTTCATGGGTGTATTCCGCTGTTCGAGAAGCAGTTTCCACTGCGGATTTCTGATTTCTCCGGGGATATATTCGCAGTGAAGCAACTCATAATCACTGGCCAGCAGGGTTGGATCGTAAAAAACAAACCTCACATTGTTCCACCGATCAGCCTTGTAGTATCGCCAGATTTGGAAGGGGTAGGAGGACGGTTCGTTGGCCCGGTCTGCAATATCCGCTGGCGGTCCATATCGCAGATATACGCGGCCGCGATCGGTTTCGTATCCGCGTTTGTTTCGGGTTCCAAATTCCTTTTGAACCAGGTCAACCTGTTCTTTGTAGGTCAGCCATGCGCCTTCAGAATCCTTCTCATCGCGGGTTTCCCAAAAAGCGAAAAAGAATTGCTGTAGATAAGATAATTCTATGTTTGTCGCATTCGAAAAGGTATTGTCCATAGCAAACAACTCGGAATCTGTCGCAATGGGTCTGAGGGATCTGACATTTTCGAGCAATTCAGATTTATTCCGGAAACGATTTACCCAACTTGCAGCAGCCTCTTCAGCGGTAATTTCTGCATATTGATCCATCGAACCGGGATGGATGCGGGTCAAAAAATGCGCTTTGGAAGCGAGGAGTTTTTGATCCTTGCTATGCGCCTCCACGACTATTTCATAGCGTCCATCCTTCAATTCTGAAATGTCAATCCGGGTGAGAAAAGGAGCCACTTCAACCGACTTACGGCGTTCGTATTTTCTGGTGCTTTCCACTTCAGTTCCGGAATCAACATCTTTCATATACGAAGTAAGGAGGAACATTTCATCTGAACCCAATTTATCCGCTCCGTAAAACTCACCGTATATGATGAGTTCTGACATGTTTGGATTTAAAAAATTATCGCTTACCATGGGGATGATGTCGTATCCCGATTTGGTAAAAACATCTGGTTCAGTCGATTTTTTGAATGCCGAGACAAATTGAATATCCGAGAAAAACATATCACTCGTCATCGCCGGAATTGTGACCTCCTGAATGGACGTAATTCTGTTTCCGTTATCTTCTAAAAGATCAATAAACTGTATTTCGATTTCAAACTTTCCCGAGGGAATAGCAAAGCGCTGAACATCGATAAAATCAATCACATCTGTTTCAGACATGGGGGGCGTAGACAGTATTTTCTTGTCATAAGCGACGATTTCGGAGGTCATTATTGATTTGAATATCAATATGATTTCAATCTGACCCATCAGGGCGCCACTTTCATTGGGTTGTAAAGTAACCGACTCACCCTGAAAATCGAGATAAGTTTCAATGACGGGGCCCTTACCGGGCACGTAGAAAACTTTGTAATTGAAAACGGCCAGAGGAGAGGCATCCAGCTGTTGATAGCTCAAACTGAGGCTCAGGATTATGGTTATCAGTGAAGAAAGGTAATTTCTCATGGTATAAATCTTGGAGGCGAAGCGTGAAGTTACGAAATTCTCAAAGGAGGGCCATGCCACAATTTCTCAAAACTTACATTCCTGGCTTTGCAAATATGACAAAAGCATTACCTTTGCGCCGGAGAAGTGGCAGAGCGGTCGAACGCGGCGGTCTTGAAAACCGTTGTACCGCAAGGTACCGGGGGTTCGAATCCCTCCTTCTCCGCACCGATCAAAAACCCATTACGCGATAGCGGGATGGGTTTTTTCATGCAAAAAAATCACGGAAGCTTGCTTCCAGTTATTTTTTTGCATGAAAAAACCATCTGTCGACGAAGGAGACAGATGGTTTTTGATCGGTGTAGGATCCCCTTTCTGGGATCATGAAATAATCCGTGTGCTGTATTAAGTATTAAGTACCAGGTATTAAGAATGGAGACGCGTGGGTTTTGATGGGTGCAGGGCTCCGCGAATACACAAAAGAGCAAAAATAAAACGCTAATGGTTTTAATTAAAAGGGAATGAGCGGAGTGAAGTGCCCGCATTCCTGATTCGCGTTGTGCCACCAATTATTAACAGCGTGCCAATAATTCCTCCGCCGACGCTTACATAAACACCAGCTACTTCTCCGTTTGAAATAAGTAGAGATGATAGGATGAGTGATAGTGCATATACCCCATACCCTGTAAGGATCAAATCCGATCCTTTCTCCAGAAATATTCCTGCTGAATGGACATGATTTTTTTGTTTATTCGTTAACATACTCTCCGCTTCAGGTATGTCGGAAGACCCTTTGATATCAGAGATATAATCGGGTTGTTCAAATTCCTTGATATCTTTCCAATTTCCCTCGTAGAATACAGCGGAAACTACAGTAATCTCAATTTTTTTTCGATCTCCCCAATACTTAAAATTTACGTGCAAAGCGGTAATAGAAGTTATTTCGCAGTCCAGGGTGTCGCTATTAGTTGTAACGATTTTGTCCTGGGCCCAGGCATTAAGAGAAATTATCAGAAAGAAAAATGCAATTAGTTTCTTCATATTTATTTTAAATAAATTCGATTCGCGATTACACATGAAATTCGTTCATAATCCTACCCTTCTCCATCCCTCGTCTTCCGTAACCGCATCAATACCCGCTTTCCACCCATCAGTTCCAAATGTCCTTCTTCCGAAAATTGATGTGCGTTTACTCGCTTTAGAGTTTCCAGGAAATGGAGCTCAGCCATGCCCTCACAGTATTTTCGCGTAAGCGCAAAAGGTTGGATAAATCTGAGTTTGTTTTCGTTTTGTTCAAACTTTCCATTGAAGGTGTTACATCCGGCAAAACCGCTCACCTCCCCATTTTCTGTTTTAAAAAGAATAATCGGTTTCCGATTCGGGTACATTTCCTCAAAACTCTCCAGCGGTTGGGATATGAATTGAAGTTCCCAGGCACCCAGTAGATTGTTCGTTTCGGAATTTTCAGATTCTTCCTGGTTCTCACTGACAGCTTCAATTTTTTGAGCTGGCAGTTGATCAGCAAGGTGCAGGTAGGGCAGGGGCATGTGGTGAATGAAAATCTTTTCTGTGCTGTTGGGGTATGCGGCATAATATGCGGAATCCGCCAGCAGGACAACATAATTTCCGGTGCGAACATAGTTGTTGCTTTGGTAAAAATCGGGCGCTTCGTATCCTTCAAGCGCCTTTACCACAGACCTCGACGCAACTTCGCCGAGGTATTTCTGATAGTTTTTTTGTGCTTTGCGGGTGGGCTTGTCTAGGCTGTTGTATACCTTCTTCAACGCCACATTATTCGGGAATTTCTGCTCCGAGATCATCGTCCGGGCATTCACAAAAGGATTTGTTTTGTTGAAGTCATCGGTGGTTTGAATCGACATGGGAACTTCTGGAACCCAATCCGCGCTGTTTACCACATTGAAAGCCCAACCAAATTGGGTCATTGCTTCATATTCATAAGCAAAGTAAAGATTGCCCGGTTTGGGTCCTGCGCTGCAGTAGGTTTTAAACTGAATATCATCGGGCAAATCGCCCGCGAGTTGGAGTTGTCTCAAATAAGCAGTGAGCAGGTAAGTGATACCGGCTCCCTGACTGTGTCCGGCGAGAATAAAATCGTGTACACCTGCCTGATAGAGTGAGTCGATTTTTGGCAGGATGTCTTTCGACAAAATGGCCATGCCGAGCAGCCACCCGATGTGCACAGCTGCTTCCGGTGATTGGGCCAGGGTGTAAACAAATGTATCGGTCTCAGAGAGCTTCAATGAACCTTTTGCGGGGACCATGGCGGCGTAAAAATTGGCCAACCAACTGGCGCTGTTGGCCGTCGTGCCCCGCGTGCTGATTACCGCGATGGGTTGCTCCTTGTGAATCCATAAATCCCACATATTGTCAAGACCGACCACTTCCGACCGGTAGACCTGCTCGTACATGGTGGGTTTGGGCACAATCCCAAATACTTCTTCATTTCCAAATTCCCCGGAAATGCGGATCATTTCGATGCATTCTTCTTTGTCAAAACCCGGACTGAGCCGCTGAGAAAATCCGGCGCCGGAACAAAAAATTGTCATTATAACCAAAAACCATTTCATATGCCTTCATTTAAATCTCCAAACACAACATCAGGCGAAGAAAAACAATGTTGACGACATTTTGACTTTGGTCGAAGAATTATTCAGATTTCACATTTAAGTTTTTTGTCACAATTTTTGCTTCAAAAGGCAAAAATTTCGCCAAAACGTGGACTTTTCCGTCCTATGCCACGGGTTGCCACCCGTGGCTAGTCATATTTGACCCCGTCGGGGTCAGTTAAAAGTTGTAATGTAAAAGCAATGTATGAAACTTGAATATATTAAAAATCATTTTTAATAAAAAATCCCGAAACGCCTAAGCATTCCGGGATGAGAAATTCTCTGAATTATTTTTAAAGCACAGTCATTTTCGCAGTCAAGCGCGATTCATTCAAATCAAAAACAACTACGTAAATCCCACTGTCCAATATTCCGGTTTCAAAAAATATATTTTCACCTGATCGGGCTGCTGCCTGTCTCGAGAAAATAAGACGACCGCTCAAATCATAAACCGAGAGCTGACCATTTCCCGAAAGGGGAGACTGAATATTAAATTCACCCTGATTGGGGTTTGGAAAGAGGGTAAGATTGGTTTGGGAGATGCTTTCTGTTGAACTAATGATACAACCTGCGCAGGAAGAAAAACACGTTGTTTCTAACAGTGTAAACCCCGAAGCCATTTCATGGATGCGATTAAATCCGCCAAATCCGTCATCATCTCCGCATGAGGGGGGTACAGTCTCCGCATTGTCGAATGAGGGTCCGTTCAAATATTTCCAGACCACTGTGGTTCCGGCTTCGACGATGGTTGTGAATGAATACTTGTCGTCTAAAGAATTGGCCATAGGCTCCGGTGTGAAATTGTTGAAACTGCCCGCGATGAATATTCCGGACGGATGGATTGTTTCCAATTCCGCTGCATCTACCTGAAATACGAGGCTGTAGAGGTTGTTTGGATCTATGCAAGCGCTGCAGGATGAAAAACATACCAGATCGAGCACAACATCTTCTGCCGGAACTGCAAAAACGCGGTTAAAACCTCCGAAGCCATCAGAGATGCCACACGCGAAGGGAACAGATTCCTGCTCATTGTAAGTCGGACCATTGAGGTATTTCCAGCGCAAAGGCTGACCTGCCACAGCGATGAGGGTGGTTTCGTAAATACCATTGCCCTGATCGGTCATTGGTTCCGGTATAAATTCTGTGAAATCACCTCCAACAAAAATTCCCTGCGGATGAATTTCCTCCAGTTGCGAAGCGTCTACCCGGAGAGTTACACTGTAGGGAATCAACGCGCCACATGGTTCACAGCTTGCAAAACATACGTTCTCCAGAACTGTGTCCTCCGATGGCATTTCGAAAAGACGGTTAAATCCACCAAATCCGTCATCCACCCCACATTCGCCAGGAACATTCTCTACACCATCGAACGAATTTCCATTCAGAAATTTATACAAAACGGTGGATCCTTCTTCAACCTGTGCAGTGAATATATAATTGAGAATCCCGACGTTGGTCATCGGTTCAGGCACGAAGTTGTTAAAACTCCCCGCGATATGTACCCCGTTTTGATCGAAGTCAAAAATTTGCGAAGCATTGACGCGAAGGGTGAGGGTGTATTCCTGACCCGGTGCCACACAAGCCGCACATGAGCTGAAGCAAACTGTTTCGAGAACCATATCCTCTTCCGGGATCAGAAGTACGCGGTTTCCAAAATCTCCTGTCCCGCACGTAGAGGGGGGATTCTCCCAAGCCCCACCGTTCCGGAATTTATATTGAATATTTATTCCGGATGCGAGGGAGAGGGTGATGGCAAATAAATTATCTCCCTGATCTTCCATTTGCAGAAAGGCAAAACCATTAAAAGTCCCCGAGATCCCAACTTCTCCAGGCACGAAATCTTGGTTTGTCATATCAACCTGAAAAGTGATGTTAACATCCTGGGCCATGAGCGGCAGACTGAAGGTGAGGATTAGAAAAAACACAAAAAAGGAAAATTGTTTCATAGCTGTTGTTTCAATTGTTCTGTAAAATATTGGTTTCGATCATACTATTACGCTGTAAAAATAAGATATCTGAGACATTTTGAACAAAATTATACATGCATTTTAACCCGTGGGTTACCGCGATGAAAAGTTTGTTGCCAAATACGCCTGAAGTGACTGTTTGGATTTCATGAAAACCTTATTCATTACAATTATCTTTCTGAGTTTCACCCCGGGGTATGCAGGTTTTTTTTGTTTTCAATAAATGCGTTGATCGAAAAGTCTTATTCAATGCCGAAAACACGTATGATTCTGACTTTCTTAAATTGACCAAAAGATTATCTTCGCACCGAAAATGGGAAGGGTACAAGATAAAGTGATTTGGATTACCGGTGCGAGCTCTGGTATTGGCCTCGAAATGGCCCGGCAGCTCAGTGAGCGGGGTTCAAAACTTATTCTTTCAGCCCGTAGACTGGACGTACTTGAGAAAATCAAATCGGAATTAAAGAACCCTTCCGACGTTCTTACGCTGGACCTTGATCTCACAAAACCAGAAACTTTCGAAGTGGCGATTGCAAATGCCTTCCAAAGGTTTGGTCACATTGATGTATT
>JBGTLS010000450.1:0-2298 GCA_041744015.1 Cryomorpha sp.
CATGCAATTCTCACCCGCTTCGACTATTTCCAAAAACCTGAACATTGCGCAATGGAAGGTTGAAAATACGCTTTCGTTGTTTGGCGAAGGTGCCACCATTCCATTTATTGCGCGGTACCGGCAGGAGCGGACGGGTGGACTGGACGAGGTGCAGATCGCAGCCATTCAGAAAGAAAATCTGGGGGTGATCGAGCTGGAAAAACGGAGGGAGTTTATACTGTCCAATATTCGCGAGCAGGGCAACCTGACTGGGGAATTGCAGCGAAAAATCGAACAGAGCAATTCGCTGACGGAACTGGAAGATCTCTATCTGCCCTTTAAACCGAAACGAAAAACCAAGGCATCTGTTGCGCGGGAGAGGGGTTTGGAGCCGTTGGCAGGGGCCATCATGAAACAGGAAATTTGCAATCTCCTCCCTTTTGCGCAGCGGTTTGTGAAAGGCGATGTGGTACATATTGAAGATGCCCTCGAAGGGGCACGTCACATCATCGCCGAGTGGATGAGTGAGCGGCAGGCAGCGCGACAGACGATCAGACGCCTTTTTGGTCGAAAGGCAACAATCACCGCAAAAGTCATTTCCGGAAAGGAAACCGAAGCGGAAAAATACCGGGATTATTTTGATTTTACAGAAAGCCTGAAACGCATTCCGGCGCATCGGCTTTTGGCCATTCGAAGGGCAGAGGCAGAAGGGTTTTTTCGTGTTGGGATCGCGCCTCCCGAAGAAGAAGCGCTGGGAGAACTGAACCGGATATTTGTCCGGGGAAATAATGAATCTTCTGCACAAGTGAAACTTGCCGTGAAGGACGCTTATAAACGGCTGCTCAAACCTTCGATGGAAACTGAATTTCACAACGAGAGCAAGGCAAAAGCCGACAAGGACGCCATCGGTGTTTTCGCTGAAAACCTGCGGCAGCTCCTGCTCACCGCTCCCGTGGGGCAGAAGCGCACCCTCGGCATAGACCCCGGATTCAAAAGCGGTTGCAAAACGGTGTGTCTCGACGCGCAAGGTCAATTGTTGCACAACGAGACCATTTATCCGCACCCCCCTCAAAACCAAAAATCACAGGCTGCCGCTAAAATCGCCCAACTGGTGGAGGCATATAAACTTGAAGCTGTCGCGATAGGGAATGGGACGGCCGGACGGGAAACCGAAGATTTTATTCGGACGAAAGTATATTTCAAAAAACCGGTGGAAATTTACATGGTCAATGAAGCCGGGGCCTCGGTTTATTCGGCTTCGGCATTGGCCCGGCAGGAATTCCCGGATTTTGATGTGACCGTGCGGGGAGCGGTGAGCATTGGACGGCGGCTCATGGACCCGTTGGCGGAACTGGTCAAAATCGATCCGCAGAGCATCGGGGTGGGGCAGTATCAGCACGATGTGGATCAAAAGTTATTGCGCGAATCGTTGGACCAGACGGTGATCAGTGTGGTAAACAGGGTGGGGGTGGAATTGAATACGGCCAGCGCGCATTTGCTCGGATACGTCTCGGGACTGGGCCCGAAACTCGCCGAAAATATCGTGAATCACCGCAGCGAAAAGGGCACTTTCGAAAGCAGGCGCGATTTGCAAAAAGTCAAAGGTCTCGGTGCCAAAGCCTATGAACAGGCCGCGGGATTTTTGCGTATAGCCGGTGCTAAAAATCCCCTCGACAATTCGGCAGTACATCCGGAGTCGTATGTGGTGGTGGAAAAAATCGCCAAAGACCTCGGACAACCCATTGAGGCGCTGGTGGGAGATCGTAAACAACTTGCACAAATAGATATTCAAAAGTATCAGACTGCAGAAACCGGACTCCCCACTTTAAAAAACATCGTGGAAGAACTCGGTAAAATAGGCCGGGATCCCCGCGGAAAGGCCACCATGTTTAGTTTTGACCCGAACCTGCGCAAAATTGAAGACCTCCGCGAGGGGATGTCGGTGCCGGGTATCGTGACCAATATCACCAATTTCGGTGCTTTTGTGGATATCGGCGTCAAACAGGACGGCCTTATCCACGTGAGCGAAATGGCTGACAGGTTCATCAGCGATCCGAATGAAATCGTCAAACTCCAGCAGCAGGTGAAAGTGAAAGTGGTGAGTGTGGATGTGGGTAGGAAGCGGATTCAGCTTTCACTAAGAAATGAAAATAATTGATCTAGATTTCACATAAATTTAACAGTTAATTTTTTTTTTATCAGATTCTTTTTCTTCCTTGCATTCAGCAATTCAACAACCATGCTTACCAGAAAAACCATATTCTTTTATCTTCTCGGGAGTGTATTTGTAAGTTTTGCCGCGCATAGCCAAAATCTGGT
>JBGTLS010000451.1:0-4492 GCA_041744015.1 Cryomorpha sp.
GGCCATGATCATGGCGATCATGAAAAAGAATGTGCCGAGAAATTTCTTGATGATGTACAGATCGAGTTTCTTCATCTCATATGCGCTGATCGAGCTTCTTTACCATCACGTTTTTCCAGGAGGCAAAATCGCCAGCGAGAATGTGTTTGCGGGCTTCGGCCATCAACCACAAATAGAAGGCCAGATTGTGAATGCTCGCGATTTGCGCGCCCAGCATCTCTTTGCTCACGATCAGGTGGCGCAAATAAGCTTTGGAATAAAAACTGTCGACATACGACGTTCCATTCGGGTCGATGGGGCTGAAATCGTCCTGCCATTTGGCATTTTTGATGTTTATCACACCTTCGCTGGTAAACAACATCCCGTTGCGCGCATTCCTTGTCGGCATTACACAGTCGAACATATCAATTCCCAGGGCGATGTTTTCGAGCAAATTGGCCGGGGTGCCAACGCCCATCAGATACCGCGGTTTGTCGGTGGGGAGGATGCGGCACACGAGGTCGGTCATGGCATACATGTCTTCGTGCGGTTCACCGACAGAAAGTCCGCCGATGGCATTTCCCTCACGGTTGGTAGAGGCGATGAACTCTGCCGATTTTTGACGTAAGTCGGGATATACGCTACCCTGAATAATCGGGAAAAAAGTTTGGCTGTATCCGTATTTATCTGGTGTGTTGTCAAATCTTTCGCAGCAGCGCAACAACCAGCGATGGGTCATGTGCATGCTCCGCTCGGCATAATCATACGGGCAGGGATAAGGCGTGCACTCGTCAAAAGCCATGATGATATCTGCGCCGATGCTTCGCTGAATGTCGATGGCTCTTTCCGGGGTGAAAAAATGTCGCGCGCCGTCGATATGCGACTGAAAACTGACGCCGCTTTCAGAAATTTTCCGGCTTTCGGCCAAAGAATATACCTGATAACCGCCGCTGTCGGTAAGCAGTGGTTTGCTCCAACCATTGAATTTGTGCAGGCCGCCCGCTTTTTCGATGATATCGATGCCGGGGCGGAGGTAGAGGTGATAGGTATTTCCGAGGATGATTTGCGCTTTGATATCATCTTCCAACTCCCACATATGCACGGCTTTCACGGCCGCTGCGGTACCAACGGGCATGAAAACCGGAGTTTCGATAACTCCGTGATCAGTGACAATTTTTCCGGCTCTGGCGTTGCTTTTGGGGTCGTTTGCTTGAAGGGTAAATTCCAAATGGGAGGGCTTATAGTTGTTGTAAACTATGTTGAAAAGATTAAGGGCGCGCAAAGATAACAGGAATTGAATTAGGAAGATGTTGTTCTATTTTTAACCTCTGGATTTTATGGACGTTTTACTCGACAAACAAAGTTTGATTTGGTTTTGGCAATTGCTCTTTGCGGTGACCGCAGTCATTCAATTTTACTACCTGATCAATTTCTATTTGCGGCTGGCGGTTTACAAGCCGGTGGAACGCCATCAGACTTATCCTCCCGTGAGTGTGATCATAGCCGCGCGCAATGAATACGACAATTTACTGTCCAACCTGCCTTCTATTCTGGAGCAGGATTATCCTGAATTTCAGGTCATCGTGATCAACGACAGTTCCTGGGATGATTCAGGGTCAGTGCTTGAAGGTTTCAAGTCTCAGTACCCTCATCTTTATGTGATCACACGTCTGGAGCACGACCGGTTTGAAGGAGGAAAAAAGCTTGCCGTGACCCTTGGAATCAAAGCCGCCAAACACAATCGCCTGATATTAACAGATGCCGATTGCCGGCCCTTAAGCCGTCAATGGCTGAAAACGATGGCTGGCAGCGTTCAGGAAGATGATCAAATCGTTCTGGGTTACAGTCCTTACAGAAAAGAGCCAGGCATGCTCAATGCTTGTATCCGCTTCGACAGCCTGCTCACTGCGATGAACTATCTGGGCTTCGCACTGGCAGGGCATCCGTACATGGGTGTGGGACGAAATCTCTCTTATTCACGCGACCGGTTTTTTGAGATTGGTGGATTTCGCCGGCATTACAGCCTGGCTTCAGGCGACGACGACCTTTTGGTAAATGAACTCGCTTCAAAAGAAAATACCGTCATTTGTATCGAAAAGGATGCTATCGTGGAAAGTTTGCCTGAGCAGAGCTGGAAACATTTCTGGCGTCAGAAAAAACGACACCTCACCACAGGGTGGAAATACAAAAAAGAACATAAATTCTTATTGGGTCTTCAATCTCTTGGTTTAATGCTTTTTGTGATAAGCGCCGTGGTCCTGATTGCAAATCAGGTATGGTTGATTGCCGTAATATCGGTAGTATTGCTGCGGATTTTAACGCAAATCGCTATTTTTAAACAATCGGCAAAGTGGCTCGGTCAGCGCGACCTGGTATTTTTAGCACCCTTTCTTGAAATATTCGTGCTGATTTTCAGTACTTGTGTTCACATTGCCAACGTATCAACAAAACAAACTACATGGAAGACGTAGATCTGATTTCAAAATTATCACCGAAAGCCCAATATGACTACAAGCTTGTAAAAAGGTGTTTGGATCACAGCGATCAGTCGGCGTACGCTGAGTTGATGCAGCGATACCGCGAAAGCATCTTTTATATGCTGTTGAAAATGGTCAACAATTCGGATGATGCGGAGGATCTTACCATTGAAGCCTTTGGGAAGGCGTTTAACCGCTTGCAACAATATCATCCCAGTTATGCATTCAGCACCTGGATGTTCAAAATCGCTTCCAATAATTGCATCGACTTTATACGGAAGGAAAGGAAAAAGAAAACCATGTCAATCGACACCGGCATGACCAATGAGGACGGTGAAAATGTGACTTACGATATCGAATCAGAAGGTCGCGACCCGGAAGAAGAACTCATCAGGGATCAGAAAATCAAAGCCATGCGTTTGGTTGTGGACAAGTTGAAGCCGCGCTACAAACAGCTTGTGATGCTTCGGTATTTCAAAGAATACTCTTACGAGGAAATTGCGGTTGAACTTGATCTGCCTTTGGGGACTGTGAAAGCGCAACTCTTTCGCGCAAGGGAATTTCTCGCTAATTTGATGAAAAACACCAGGGAGACCATCTAAACTTCTATGACGGGTTTTGACTTAATCGAACACCATTTCCCCGCATTATCCGATCTTCAAAAGAAGCAATTCCACGCCCTGCCTGAATTGTACGCAGAGTGGAACGCCCAGATCAATCTCATTAGCCGCAAGGATATGGAACATTTTGTCGAAAGACATGTGCTCCACTCGCTCGCCATCGCGCTGCATTGGAAGCCAAAACCCGGCAACAGAGCCATAGATATTGGTACAGGTGGCGGTTTCCCCGGCATACCGCTCGCCATTCTGTATCCCGACGTATCATTTCTTCTCGTCGATTCCATTGGCAAAAAACTGAAAGCCGTGGATGCCATCAGTCTGGCATTGGGATTGAAAAATGTAGAAATCCGCCATGCCCGTGCAGAAGAAATTCGGGGAAAATTTGATGTGGCCCTGAGTCGCGCGGTGGCGAGATTATCAGTGCTTACCGGTTATTGCACGCGGCCCCGATTGAAAATCAGCGAATTGTATTGCCTCAAAGGCGGGGATTTGCGCGAAGAAGTTGAAGAAATAGACGAGTTTCCTTCTATGGTTTACGCCCTTTCGGGCAAATTCGAGAGTGAATTTTTCGAAACCAAAAAAGTGGTTTACGTAAAGTTCATCTAAGGCTGACGGCCAAAAAATCCGTACCGGAGCGGATTTCCATCCATTTTTAAAACTTCCCAACCCGAAATTTTCATGGGGCTTTGTTGTGGGTTCCACAAATAAATTTTCAGTTCAACCCCGTCCATTTCCCTTTTGGAAATAAAGGTATCCCAGAGCAGAATTTGAAAAACCTGTTTATGTTTTCCCTCATGCTCGAATCCATAGGCCTCATAACTACCGGCGGTCCAATGGACCACATCTTCACCTTTTCGAAAATCCATGACTATTGCTAAATCGTCAGCAGGTTTCTCATCCATGCGGACGATAATGCCCAGTTCATCGGCAAATGTAAACGGCGCTGAGGAAAGGTTTTGTTGATACAAATCCACGTACTCAGCGCTTGTCTCGAATGACGTCTTATTTTCGTTTAGCGTGGACCAGGGAAGGGGTGATCCTGAATCATGGCTGAAAGTCATTCCATTGAATGTATTTCCTCCAGAGACTTCCACCAGCTGATATTTTTCACGCGCTGCCAGTGCGAGCGCATAAGTCTTACCATCGGTGTAAAAATTTTCCGCATCTGAATCCATCAGGATTTCAATTGCATCACTTACCGAGATTGAATCTTTCAAAAGATTATATGTGGGAAAAGTCAGGGTATCTCTGGAAATATAATGGTCAATGTATGTTTGATTTTGATCATATATGGCCAAAAAATTTGAATGATTGTTTTGTCCCAGATGAGAAGCAATCTCGGCATATGGCTGCTTTCTCATGATTTCATAATGATTGCGATCAAAGACCAGTGCAAACACCATGACACCTGCAAGC
>JBGTLS010000452.1:0-6158 GCA_041744015.1 Cryomorpha sp.
TGAAAATTCTGCGAGGGGTATCCATTATTTGTATCTCTTTTATATGGTCGAGACTCTTGATGAAAATAAAGAATTCTATTGCATTCGCTTTGATGCAAATGAAAACTCCTGGGATAATGAACCCATTACTTTTGAAATTGATGCAGGAGATTTATATCAAACGACATCCAATTGGTACGAACAAACTCCAAATATAGCTGCCGATTTCAAGTTAATAAATCTGGTTATTTGCGAGAACACATATTCATGGGATAGGCCGCACATTACCATTTCAATAGCTTCAGGTGCGGAGATTTTAACTTTCTCCAGATTTATTGCATCGGATGGATTGTCACTAGCGGATGGAGATCTTTGGAATAAATGGAACAGATATGGAAGAAAATTTAAAGAGGGATTTTATTTTTATACAAACTATTTACTTGCCCCAATAAAAAGAGTTGTATTTTCAGATTCGAAAATTCCTAATACTGGAAATCCCGATTGGTATGGATTTCAATATCATTACATTGACGGAAATTACTCCGTGAGTAGACTTTATCGCAATTTATTGGACGGTCAGCCAATTTGGGCTGTTGTGACAAATTACGCTGTCGTAAATGCTTCCGGAATTGATTATTTAAACGATCGCCTCACTCATGATATTTTTGGAATCAGCAATATTTTCCCCGTTTTCCGACTTATAAAGAATGTGGGTTTTGGATCAACTATCTTAGATTATGATGTGTATGCTGTGGGACCGGGATTTGAATCGAATGATGGCTTCCAACAGTTTTACCTCAACACTCCTTTTAAATTTTCAATTCCAAATCGGGGAAATTTATTCGAGAATACTGCCACGCCATTTATTTATCAGGAGGCTGCCGCAGGCAGCAGGATTATTTTTAATACGATTGCGTATAATTTAGGTTCTAATGCTTTTACCTTTGGTGAAATTAACGTTCCACTGACGCCCATTTTTAACGGATCGTTGGGTTCCGTTCCCATCTCGACAAATTCTCAATTAGACCAACTGGCCATAGAAAGCACAGCGAATATTGTTCAGAATGTATCGGAGAAAAATCCCAAACTTCGAATGTACATTGAAGAAGCATACTATTTCACACCTATGGAAATAGCATTGAAACTCAGTGACAATGGATATTACAATGAGGCGCTCAAATGGTTTCGAATGGTATACAATTATTATGCACCAATAGACAAAAGAAAAATTTACTATGGTTTAATTGAAGAGCAATCCTTTCAGAATCTTCAAGACAGGATAGCTGGGTGGTATGAAGACCCACTTAACCCGCATGGTATTGCTGCCACAAGGGAAAATGCATATACCCGGTTTACGATGATGTCCATAGCCAATACCCTACTTGCCTACGCGAATGCAGAGTTTACAACGGACAATTCGGAAACCATTCCGAGAGCAAGGGAAATGTATGAAGATATCATTGATTTGCTTAGTAATCTTACGACGGCAGACCCTTGCGCGAGAGATGAATCCATTTTGGAGTTGGAAAGCTATATTGATGATGACCTCATTTGGAAATACGCGTGGCAAACTGTTTTTAGGAAATTGGATAACCTTGAACTTTCACCTACACAATTTGCAGAAACGAAAACCTTGATTAAAGCGAAATTGGCATTGGCACAAGCTCCCGAAATCACTTTTATGCAAGTATCGGAAATTATATCTGAGGCACAGACGGAAAATCCAGTTCCTAAAGTTGAAGACCGCATAACCGGCTACAAGGCGGACGTAAATAAAAGGATTGGTTTAACCATGGTTGGAAATCAGTTAGAAGGTCTATTTGAGACAGGTAGAAAAGCATCGGTTAACAATACGACAAGCACGCTCACTTCGGTGACAGGATTTACCAAATCAGAACTAGGAACTGCCAACCTTAATTGGATCTATGACGGCAGTGAAGCGACGCAGAATACAAGAATAAAAACAAATCCAGTTGCAGTAACCAAAACTCAAACGATCACGCGGTTCGCGGCCAAAGATCCTATTGAAGGATATAATGTTGCCAATCCCTTTCCTGAGATCAGACTTTCAGGTATGCCTTATTTGTTCTGTGTGAATCCCAATCCGATGGTGACTGCCTCTTTGATGATGGCATATTCCAATTTGTACAAGATTCACAATTGCATGAATATCGCAGGTATGGTTAGGGAATTGAATCCGTTTGCAGCCCCGACAGATGCAACTTCAGGAATGCCGAGCATTGGGGTGGGAGGAACTTTGCAAATACCAGGTCAAACGGTTGTAGCTCCTACAATTTATCGCTATTCATACCTGGTTGAACGTGCAAAACAATTGGTATCCTTCGCCCAACAAATGGAAGGCACGTTACTGCAAAGTCTTGAAAAATTTGATGCAGAATCATATTCACAACTGAGGGCTGAACAGGATTTGGACATCGCCAAAGCCAATATCAAACTTCAGGACCTTAAAATTAAAGAAGCAGAGTCGAATAAGGTAATGGCAGAAATGCAGAAGGAAAGGGCCCAACTTCAAGTGGATGGGCTGCAAGGCATGATTAATGAAGGTCTATTGAGCTTTGAACTTGATTTAATGTCTAATTATTTTGAAAATATGTTCATTCAAAATGAATTGTCTTCAATAGCAGCATCATTTTCAACTTCGCAAGCTCTACTTAGCGCATCGACAGCCCAACTACCAGCTATGGGGGCAGCCTTTGCTTCTGCCGCAATGGTCGCGGTTTTTTCTCGAACACAATCTATGGTTCAGAATTCATTAAATGCACTAAATTTTGAAACATCCATAAACTCCTTATTCGCTTCTGTTCAACGTCGCCAGCAAGAATGGAATTATCAAAAAACTATTGCCTCCCAAGACTTAAAAATCGGTGGCCAACAGATAAAAATCGCTGATGACCGCATTCGTATTGTTGGACAAGAACGAACGATAGCTGGCATTCAACAGGATCATGCGCAGGCGACGCTCGATTTTCTTAAAACTAAATTTACAAATGCCGAATTGTATGAGTGGATGAGTGGCATTTTAGAAGATGTATACTCTTATTTCTTGCAGGAGGCTACTGCCATGTCAAAACTCGCTGAACAACAGTTGGCCTTTGAACGACAGATCAATCTTCCTAACCTAATTAAAAGTGACTATTGGAATGTCAACTCCAATAATTCTTTGAGTCTGACTGGAGGTGAGAACATAGACAGAAAAGGACTTACGGGGTCAGCCAGATTGCTCCGGGACTTAACTGAACTCGACATTTATTCCCAAAACACCTTTCAACGCAAGCTACAGATCACCAAGGTGATGTCTTTAAATGAACACGATCCGGTTGCAATGCAGCAATTTCGCGACAATGGTGTCCTTCGGTTTATCACAACTCATCGTGACTTTGATTGGGATCATCCCGGACAATATTTACGAACCATTCGAAGGGTCAGTGTGACAGTGATTGCTCTTACTCCCCCAACTAAGGGAATCAAAGCAACGTTGCTGAATAACGGTATCTCATCGGTGATTACAAGTACAAACAACTTGTTTCAAACGATGGTGGTTGCCCGAACTCCCGAAAGAATTGTTCTCAGTTCGCCTTACAATGAATACGGAATTTTCCAATTGGATTCCAATGACACAATCTACCGACCATTCGAAGGGTCAGGCGTTGAATCACTTTGGGAACTGCGGATGGAGAAAGCAGCCAATCCTTTCGACTACCGATCCATAGCGGATGTATTGCTTACCATCGAATATGATGCACTACATAGTGAACAATACAGCGAGATTATTCGCGGACAACTCAACGCCGATCAACGGGATGGAAGTCTTGTATTGAGCTTGCGAAACGATCTACCCGATCAATGGTACGAATTATTGAATTCTGATGGTTCGGGGTTAACGACTTCTTTTGAAATCAGAAATGGTGATCTCGCTCCCAATGTTTTGAGCAATATGCTAACAAAAGTCAAAGTATTTGCATCTTTTGACAGAGAAAAGATGATTGCTGATGGGATAAATGAGACTGACGCTATCACGGGTTCATTCATCCTTTCCAAAGGTGTGGAAATAGATAGTGATACGGGTGCAAATGTTCCTTTCAATACATTGTTAATGAACAGTTTGTTCGAATTTGAAGGTTTTCCAGGCATTGAGCAAAAGATTCAAGATAAGTGGTACATGCGTTTTACCGAAACCACCGATGTATTGGATATGATTGAAAAAGGACATTTATCAGATTTGATTTTAATTATCGAATATTCCGCTCAACGGGTTCCTTTCATCACAAACGAAAATGTGTAAGGACGATGCAAACCGAAAAATCAGGCGTATCCTCTAATGTCATTTCTCTCCCCGAAGGCGGGGGAGCCATGGCCGGCATGGGCGAGACTTTTAGTGCAGACCTCTTTAGCGGCACTGGAAATTACAGCATACCGATTGCCGTACCCAAAGGCAGGTTGGGCATGGAGCCACAACTCAGCCTGGGATACAGCACGGGGAGCGGGAATGGCCCGTGCGGGCTGGGATGGAATATGGGATTGCCGGGCGTAAGCCGGAAAACTTCGCTGGGCATACCGCAGTACAGAGAAACAGAAGACACCTTTGTGCTTTCGGGAGCGGAAGACCTGATACCGGTGGAAGAAGGTGCATTCGATGACGGCGATGTGCTTGTACAATGGAAAAGATACAAACCCCGGACTGAAGGTTTATTTGCCCGAATCTCACACATCACTGCGCCTGACGGGCGGGACTATTGGGAGGTAAAAACGAAGGACGGAAAAACGTCCATTTATGGGAATCCCGATCCCGAAGCAACAGACACCTGCTGCATCGCTGATCCGGAAAACCCGGACCATATATTTCACTGGTCGATCTACAAAACTTTTGACCTCATTGGGAATGAGGTGGTGTATGGGTATGAGCACCTTCCCGCCATACAGGACAAATACCCCTATTCCCAAATCTACCTTCGGGAGATACGATATGCCGATTACGATGACAATGGAACCAAAAGATACCTGTGTTCGGTCAAGCTGAATTATACCGACCGACCCGATCACTTTTCGGTTTACAACAGTGGTTTTGAGATACGCACCACCCAGCGCATCCAGAACATAGAAACCTATACCCACCCCCTGAATGCCGATTTGCCGGAAGGCTATACCCCACAAACCGGGGGCAACAATATTCTGGTGAAGCGGTACAAACTTACCTACCGCGATCAAACACCTGTAGGCGCCATTGACAACGGGGTATCGCTGCTGGTGAACGTGCAGGTGGAAGGTTCGGGACCGGAAGGAACCGAATTGATGCCACCCGTTGCGTTTGGTTATACCGCTTTTGACGGAAGTACGCGCGAATTGATCACACTCAATGAAAGTCATCTTCCGGCACTGTCACTTGCCGACCCGCAGATGAATCTCGTGGATTTGAATGGAAATGGTCTGCCTGATATTGTACAGATGTCGCCCGGCCTTCCGATCCGATACTGGAAGAACCGCGGGCGGGGAAAATTTGATCTGCCGCGAACCATGAAAGATGGTCCACTGGGATTGGTGCCCGACCTTGGCGCCGTACAGTTTATGGATGCCGATGGGGACGGGCGCGCAGATATTGTACTCAATACACCCACTTTGAAAGGATTTTTTCCCCTGCGGCCCGATGGGCAATGGGATGCCAAAAGATACACCCCCTATAAAACTTCCCCAACAGTCAATTTTGCTTCGGCTGATGTACAATTTATGGATCTTACCGGGGATGGAAGGACAGATGTCATCATCAACGGCGACAAAAGTTTTGAATGTTATTTTCAGAATTCACCGCTAGTCTCAAAGCCTGGACAGGGAAGTGATCAACCTGCTGAACCAGGCTGGTCGGAACTTCGTCGGGTACAAAAAGGCAGCACTGAAGAATTCCCGAACGTGAATTTTGGTGATCCGCGTATACGGGTGGCTGACCTAAGCGGAGATGGCCTGCAGGATATCGTGATGATCTCCAACGGCGCTGTGCACTACTGGCCCAACCTGGGATACGGCAAGTTTGGGAAGCGTCGCACCATGAAAAATGCCCCAAGGCCAGGGTTCAATTTCGATCCCGACCGGGTGATCCTCGCCGATATCAACGGGGACGGGTTGGCAGATTATCTCTATATCAATACCAATTCTGTAGATTACTGGAT
>JBGTLS010000453.1:0-4619 GCA_041744015.1 Cryomorpha sp.
ACAGTGGCACTGCTTTTCTCAATGAAATCGATATTCTCAACCAACCCACCGAACTCCGCAAAGTCCTCGGATATTTGCCTCAGGAATTTGGGGTATACCCGCGCATTACGGCGGAGCAATTGCTCGACCACGTGGCCATTCTCAAAGGCATTTCAAATAAAAATGAACGCAAAGACCTCGTAAATTACCTGCTTCAAAAAGTAAATCTCTACGACAAACGCAGCAAAAGTGTAAAGGGGTTTTCAGGCGGTATGAAACAGCGCGTGGGCATTGCACAGGCACTCATTGGCAATCCCCAACTTATCATCGTCGATGAACCCACTGCCGGCCTCGACCCCGGTGAGCGCAACCGCTTTCACAACCTGCTCGCCGATGTTGGCCAGGAAGTGGTGGTAATCCTCTCCACGCATATTGTGGACGATGTGCACGAACTCTGTTCCGCCATGGCCATTATGAATCTCGGCAGAATCGTGTACAGCGGTTCGCCGACCACAGTGCTCGAAGGACTCCATGGTCGCGTATGGGTGAAAACCATCGACCGCGCCGATGTGGATACGTACAAAACCAACTACCACGTCATTTCCGATAAAATGGTGGCCGGACGTCCGCAGATTCACGTGCTCAGCGACACGCATCCCGGAGATGGTTTCACTGCCGTAAATCCAAGTCTCGAAGACGTATTCTTCACCAGGGTCAACATCGCCGCTGAGGCTTAATCCGGATTTATGTTTTTAGAATTTCTCAAACTCGAATTGCGCTCGGCCTTCAAAAGTCCGATGCTATATGTTTTCATTTTTCTCATTGCCCTGCTCGCTTTTGGAGCGGTGGCAAGCGACAATGTACAGATCGGTGGTGCCATCGGAAATGTGTATAAAAACTCTCCCCACACGCTCACCAATTTCACCCTGATATTGGGAATTTTCGGATTGCTTTTCGCCGCGGCGTTTTACAACAATGCCGCCCTGCGCGACCACAACAACCAGTTCAACGAAATCATGTTTCACCTGCCGATCAAAAAGGCAGGTTACTTCTGGGGGCGCTTTATCGGTGCCTGGATTCTTTCCACCCTACCCCTGCTCGGCGTATTCATCGGCGCCTGGCTCGGCGCTGTAATCGGACCGCTGGCAGGTTGGCTCGAACCCGAGCGCATCGGCCCATTTTATTGGGAAACGGTGATCAACAATTACCTCATTTTCGTATTGCCCAATATGTTCCTGGCAGGATCACTCATCTTTTTCCTGGCCCACAAATTCAAAAGCACCATCATTTCTTTCGTTGGCGCCCTTGCCATCATCGTGGCCTATATCGCCTCCGGCACACTGCTTTCCGACATCGACAATGAGACCATTGCCGCCATAAGCGATATATTCGGCATCAGAACTTATTCGGTATACAGCCAGTATTTCACCCCTGCCGAGCGCAACACCCTGAGTCCCGTTTTTGAAGGCATTATTATGCAAAACCGGCTTGTGTGGATCGGAGTTGGTATTCTTTTGTCGATGATCTCATACAGCATGTTCTCCTTCCGGGAAAAATTGCGCTATAAAAAGCCCCGCCGTAAAAAGGCAGATTCAGCAGATTTGGCAACAATTTTTCACAGACCTGCAGCATCAGCGTATTTTGGCGGAAGCCTGAACTGGCTGCAATTCAAAAGCTTTTTCTCAGCCAATATGCTGAGCATCACAAAAAACATCGTCTTTAAAATCGTTGCGATATTCGGGATATTTCTGCTTTTCATCAGCCTGTTGCAGGGCTACGAATACTTTGGACTGCAGTCGTATCCGGTGACCTACAAAGTGATCGACGACATCGAAGGTTCCACGGGAATATTCATGCTCATCGTGGTGATCTTTTTCAGCGGTGAACTGGTTTGGCGCGACAGGGTTTCGAATATCCACGAAGTAATCAACGCCACGCCCCACAATTCATTTATTTCGATTTTCGCCAAAGTGGCCTCGCTCGTTTCGGTGGCAGTGATTCTGCAATTCATATTTATTTTCATGGGTGTCATGGCCCAGCTCTTTCGCGGGTATACCCGCATCGAGCTCGACGTATATCTCATCGACTTTTTCGTCGATACCCTGCCCGCATACATCATTTTGTCGGCGCTTTTTGTATTGATCCAAACCTTGCTCAACAACCGGTACATCGGTTATTTCGTCGGCATTCTATTCCTTTTTGTTTGGCAAATTCTCCTGAGTGTGGTACACTGGGAGTCCAATATGCTTCAGCCGGGAGCCTCCCCGGGGATTTTTTATTCCGATATGAGCGGGTTCGGACCGGGAATGGTTGGCACACTTTGGTTTGATCTCTATTGGATACTCATGGCGCTGATTTTCATTTTTATCTCGGGATTATTCTGGCCGCGTAGCGTGTTGAGCAGCTTTCGCGAAAAATGGTTGGTGGCGCGATCCAATTTTAGCGGAAACGCAAAGAAAACCTTTGTGGTACTCCTCGCGGCCTGGGTGCTCGTGGCTGGATTTATATTTTACAATACCCAAATCCTGAATCCATACAAAAACTCCAAACAGAGCGAACTCGCTGCTGTGGAATACGAAAAAAAGTATAAAAAATACGAAGGAAAACCCCTGCCCATCCTGACTGATGTCAAATATTTCATCGATATATTTCCCGAAAAAAGGGATGTGTATGTAAAGGCGGAAATGCTGTTTCGAAACAAGTCAGACGTGGCAATTGACAGCCTCCTGTTTAGCACAAACGACAACTGGGAAACTGAGATTAATATTTCAAATGCCACACTCGCTTTCAATGATTCTATCCTGGGCATCCGGATCTATACCCTCGGTACCCCGCTTCAACCGGGCGAAGACCTTGAAATGACCATCAACACCAGATACATCACCAAAGGATTTCAAAACGGGAGGGGAAATATCAATATCGTTTCCAATGGTACTTTTTTGAACAATTATGAAATCCTCCCAACATTGGGTTATTCGGAAAGTGGTGAACTCAGCGATAAAAATGACCGTCGCAAATACAACCTTCCGGCAAAAAAACGCATGCCAGAACTCCAATCCGCATGCAACCACCTTTGCATGGCCAATTATCTCACCACTGGTCGGGCCGATTGGGTGAATGTGGAGTCTGTGATTTCCACTACCCCCGATCAGATCGCTGTGGGACCCGGTTCACTCATCCGCGATTGGGAAGAAGGCGACCGGAAATACTACCATTACAAAATTGACACGCCCTCACAAAACTTTTACAGCTTCATGTCGGCGCGTTACGAAGTGGCCCGCGAGAAACACAACGACATAGACATCGAGATATACTACGATGCCAAACACAGTGTGAATGTGCAGCGCATGATCGATGCGGTAAAGCGCTCCTTTGTCTATTACGAAGACCAATTCGGCCCCTATTACCACAAGCAGGCGCGCATCCTGGAGTTTCCGCGGTACAGCTCATTTGCGCAGGCATTTCCGGGAACGATGCCCTATTCAGAAAGCATTGGCTTTGTAACCAATCTGGAAGACGAAAACGAAAACAATGTGGTGGATGCCGTCATCGCACACGAGATGGCGCACCAATGGTGGGCGCATCAGGAGATTCCGGCGCACATGCAGGGAGGTACCATGCTCACCGAAAGTTTTTCAGAATATTCGAGTCTGATGGTCATGAAACATGACCCGAAAGCAGACGACATGAAGATGAAGAAATTCCTCAAGTACGATTACGACCGGTACCTGCGGGGACGTACCACAGAGCGGGAAAACGAAGTGCCGCTCTACAAAGTCGAAAACCAGGGCCATATTCACTATGGCAAGGGCGCCGTGATTCTTTATGCGTTGCAGGATTATATTGGCGAAGACAGCGTGAATGCTTCCCTCAAATCCTTTCTGGAAGAGTACCGTTATGCCGAACCTCCCTACCCCACTTCACACGATTATCTGCGCCACCTGTACCCGCGCGTGCCGGATAGTCTGCACTACCTCGTGAATGACTGGTTTAAGGAAATTACCCTGTATGATTTTCGGCTGAAAGAGGCCAATGGCACCAAACGGCCTGATGGAAAATACGATGTTACTTTTCAATTGGAATCGCGAAAACTATACGCAGATACCCTCGGCAATGAAACGGAACAACCCGTGGAGGAATGGGTGGATTTTGGAGTTTATGCCGACAGCGACGAAAGCCGCCTCCTGGACTGGAAGCGGGTGAAAGTGAACAAACCTTCCATGCAGTACACCATGACGGTGGACAGCCTTCCGGCAAAAGCGGCCATCGATCCACGACGCATGCTGATCGAGCGGGTGATTACGGACAATGTGAAGACAGTGACAATGAATTGAAGTAAATTTCTTATAAAATTTTAACCGGGAAATTCCCACCATGTACCGCACCGGCCTGTGCGCGGCAAGTCCCCTCTTGAGAGGGGATTTAGGGGTGTGTTATGTCGAAAACCATGGAGTCAAAAAACACACCCCCGGCCCCTCTCAAGAGGGGAGACAAGCTCGAAGATTCCTACGTTGATTCGGATTTGTCTGAAGTCGGAGTTTTGGGTGGATCATTATCGCCATGTAACGTCCCAGCCCGTGCGCGGCAAGTCCCTCTTGAAACGGGATTGACGCTGAGCGAAGCCGAAGTGTAGGGGTGTG
>JBGTLS010000454.1:0-2134 GCA_041744015.1 Cryomorpha sp.
TGGTAATGAATGTGATACTCGTGCCGCGGATAGGCTATTATGGTTCGGCCTGGGCCACACTCGGCGCTTATGCTGTAATGATGCTGCTGTCGTTTTATCTCGGACAGAAACATTACCCCTTGCCATATAAAATGAAAGAAATAGGATCTTATGTTTTGGTCGCATCTGTTTTGTACCTGATACACCGCATGCTTCCATTTGAAGGAATTTTCAAGCATCTTGCCGGAGCGGTTGCCATTTTGATCTACCTGATTTTTATATTGCGGACAGAAAAAACACTTATATTAAAACTCACCCATTTTGGAAATAGAAATCACAAATAAATCCAATCATCCTATTCCGGCATATGCCACGGAGCACAGCGCAGGAATGGACCTGCGCGCCAATCTGAATTCGCCGGTAAAGCTGGCTCCAATGGAGCGCAAGCTCATTTCCACCGGTATCTCTATTGCATTGCCGGAAGGCACTGAAGCACAAATCCGGCCCCGAAGCGGAATGGCATACAAGGAAGGAATTACGGTACTGAATGCTCCGGGAACGATTGACGCTGACTATCGGGGAGAAGTGAAAGTATTATTGGTAAATTTGTCAGCCCATTCCGTGAATATCAATGATGGAGATCGCATTGCCCAGATGGTGGTGGCACGGTATGAAAAGGCGACATTAAAACAAGTTGACAACCTCCCAACCACAGTGCGTGGAACGGGTGGTTTTGGCAGCACAGGAAAAAACGATTAATCCAGCATGAATATAATTATTCCGATGGCTGGCATGGGCAAACGGCTCAGGCCGCATACGCTTACCACACCCAAGCCACTGGTGCCCATCGCAGGAAAGCCCATTGTACAACACTTGGTAGAAGATATTGCCGCTCTGGTGCACGAACCAATCAATGAGATGGTTTTTATAACAGGCCGCTTTGGCGAAGACGTGGAAAATCATCTGCTCGAAGTGGCCCAGGCACTCGGAGCCAGGGGACGCATAGCGTATCAGGACGAAGCATTGGGGACAGCTCATGCCGTGTGGTGCGCGAAAGAGTCACTCTACGGCAAGGTTATTGTCGCTTTTGCCGATACACTCTTCAGAGCCGAATTCAAATTGGATGAAACGCTCGATGGAGTACTTTGGGTGAAAAAAATTGAGAATCCATCCGCTTTTGGAGTTGTAAAATTGAATGAGCAGGGCCTTATCACAGACTTTGTTGAGAAACCACAAGAATTTGTGAGTGATCTTGCCATGATCGGTATTTATTATTTCAAAAACGGCGAAGATCTGGCAAGAGAGATAAAATTTCTCATTGACAATCACGTTACCAAAGGCGGAGAATACCAGCTTCCCGATGCCCTCAGAAGGCTCACCGAAAGCGGAAGCCGGTTTGCTCCTGGTGAAGTACAGGAGTGGATGGACTGCGGGAATTCAAAAGCTACAATTGAAACCAACGAGCGCATTCTTTTTTGGAAACATCCGGAATCGCATATTGACAGCACTGCACAAATTGAAAACAGCGTAATCATAAAACCTTGCTATATCGGACCCGAAGCCATTATTTCGGCATCTGTGGTGGGGCCATATGTGTCCATTGGTGAAAAGACACAAGTGCGCGACAGCAGAATAGGCCGGAGCATCATCCAGGCAGAATCGGAGCTTGAAGGTGTCAACCTTAAAAATAGTATGATTGGAAATCACGTGAGAATAACGAACCGGGCACAGGAAGCCAGTATAGGAGATTACTCCGTAAGCGGATGAAGAAGCATGTACAAAACATATTGACTTTGTGGCGGCAAGCCGGATATTATATCCTGCTTACCCTAATTTTCGTACAGTGTGCGAAATCACCGGTCGTATCAAGCGAAAAGCCAAAGAAAAAGGCAGAATCCGGACTTTCAGATTCAGACGAAAGAAAGTTTAAGACATTGTTTTTTGACGCAAGTCGCGCCAAAATTCTAGGAAATTACAAAGAAGCCAAAGCTCTGTTCAACGCGGCTTTGGCCGTGGATCCGTCGAGCAATCCTGTGAAATACGAATTGGCCAAATTGCTCGCCGACGAAGGGAATTTTAATCTGGCTATTGATTTCATGTCAAACGTGGTGGAGAACGAACCAAAAAATGTTTGGTATTCCCAGTTTCTTGCGCA
>JBGTLS010000455.1:0-11113 GCA_041744015.1 Cryomorpha sp.
ATACGTGTGGAGTGGAAAATATCCCGACAACCGCTCACCGCAAATCCAGTCCCTGACCATCGACGGCAAGAAAGCCACCGAAAGCATCTATGTCCAGCCGGGCCGATACCACACATTCAAAGCTGATGTGACAGACCCCGACGGTGACCTACTGACTTTCAGATACGAAATCCTGCCCGAGAGCACCGACATCAAAGTAGGTGGTGACGCCGATTCGCGCCCCGAAGCCGAAAATCTCAAAACCCGTGACACCCTGACACCAGGCGTTCTGGAATTCAGAGCTCCACGCCGACCAGGGCCTTACCGCATTTTTATATATGTGTACGACGGAAATGGAAATGCCGGGGTTGGCAATGTCCCTTTTTATGTGGGGGGAGCCGACTGAATGTGGTTGTACGCTATACGGTGTATCTTCCCAACAAGTAACAGATTATGACCAAAATACCCACAAGTGGGTATTTACATCCTGTCATGAGAATCTTAACTTTACGGCGCCGCGTACACAGTGGTTAACCAAAACCAATCATCATGATTACGAAACTTTCAGCCGTTATTCTCAACGTCGGTCTTTCATTGCTCTTTTTACTCACGGTTTCGTCGCAATTACAAGCCCAGGACAATTGTGGGATTTCCGCATCTCTTGCCCAAGGCTATACAACCACCCTTTCTGAAGTAATTGCAAATGCAAATGGTACCCATACCATCACTTTGATTGTAGAAAATAACGGGTGTACAGGTTGCAAAAAACTCAACCGCTTCTCTGTTCAGGCCGCACCCGGAACTTTTTCTAACGTCGTAGTTGAAGTCCTTTCAGGGGAATTCACCTATGCCAATATCGACCTAGGTCCCAACCTCGGAGGTGATCCATTCCAGGGATTCCGCATCAACAATACCAACGGGATGGGTAATGGAGCTGCTGCTTCATTTGCCGTTACCTATACCCTGACGGGTGGACTTCAGAGTCAACAAACCCTGGCAAAGGCTGGAAGTTCTTTGCTATACGCTACCTTCTCGATAGCCGACTTCCAGGCGGTGCTTGACTGTCCGGAAGATGAAGAAGAAGAACAGGATATTTTTCCTTATTACAACCTGCTCGAAGTGCAGAAAATCTATGATTTGATCGGTTACGAACTGACTTCTCTTTATCAAACCTACATGGCCGATGGCACCTACATTTCCAATGATATTTTCCAAATTGTAGGTGAAAATGTTTTGATTTCAGTCAGAACCACAGATGGTTCCTTTCAGGATGCGCTCAATCTCCTACTCACCCCCAATTATGGTCTTACAGAAGTAACAGGCGATGAAGCAAGTGGTGTGTTTACCGGTTTATTCCCGATCGAAAATCTGCTCTCGCTGAATTTGCTCTACGACCTGATCATCGAAGTGAGTCCGGTTTTTCCCGGCCTGGGAAATGTAGGGATCGTAACCAGCCAGGGGGATATAGCCATACGTGCCAATCTGGCCCGGAATGGCTTTCAGGTAAATGGTACAGGCATTAAAATCGGTGTATTATCGGACAGTTACAATACCATTCTCGGCGATCCGGCGGGCGACGATATCATAAAAGGTGATTTGCCGGGAGTGGGCAATCCCGATTTTACAACGCCGGTTGACGTTTTAAAGGATTATCCATATGGAACCCGATCTGATGAAGGCAGGGCCATGCTTCAAATTGTTCACGATGTGGCTCCCGGTGCTGAACTGGCATTCAGGACAGGTTTTCTCGGCGCAGTGGATTTTGCGCAGGGTATCAGGGAACTGCAGCTAGCCGGCTGCGATGTCATCGTTGATGATATCACTTACATCAGCGAACCATTCTTCAGAGATGGAATTGTGGCCGAGGCAGTAGACTTTGTTACGGCTCAGGGGGTATCGTACTTTTCCGCAGCGGGAAACTTTGGTGTCAGATCATGGGAGGGCAGCTTCTCCCCGGCTTCAACACCGTCCGGTATCGTTGGAGAAGCGCACAATTTTGCCGGCACCGGCGGAAATGATATTTTCCAGAACATTTCCTTAACGCAAGGCAGTTACACTGTCGTACTTCAGTGGGACGATGGCACTCCGGGCAATGTCACCAATTCCGATTTTGACATTTACCTCGCGAATGAAAATGGAAATACCCTTTTTGGATTCAACAGGGTAAACACGGGAGGTGCGCCTCTGGAGGTATTGCCGTTTACGGTGGCAGCTGAGACAACAACATCAAACTTCCTGATCGTCAGGGAATCGGGATCGGGTCCGGCAGCGTTGAAATACATTGTTTTCAGAGGAGATATTACAATCAATGAATATGGGGTTCCCGAAGCATCAACCCTGGTAGGACAGGCAAATTCTGGTGGTGCCATTGCCGTAGGGGCCGTTTTATACAGCAATACACCCGCATTTGGAGTAGACCAACCCACGGTAGCGTCATTTTCTTCCCGGGGCGGTACCCCGGTAAACGGGGTCGTCCGCAACAAACCGGACATTTGCGGCCCAAACGGAGTGAATACAACAGTAAATCTCGGTGGCGTAAATATTGACGGTGATGAATTCCCCAATTTTTTCGGGACTTCCGCAGCAGCCCCGCATGCTGCAGGTGCAGCCGCTCTGGTACTTCAGGCACGGGAAAAATACTACGGATCAGGAATTACACCGGATGTGTTAAAGGGCATATTGCAAAGTACAGCCATCGATATGTATACACCCGGATATGATGCAGCAAGTGGATACGGGTTTATTCAGGCAGACGCGGCATTGGCCACACTTGCCAATCCAGCCCCTTTCGTGGAAGGTATCTCATATGATACGACCCTGGTACCGGGAGATGAAGAGATTTTGCTTACGATATTTGGACAATACCTGAATGAAGATTCCGAAGTCTGGTTTGACGGCGCTCCTGTATTAACTGGTTCAACATTGATTGGCGGTACGGCAATCACTGCCCTCATCCCCACTTTCACATCCCTTTATCCCGAAATACAGGTGTACAACCCACCTATGGAAGGTACCAACGGACTCGACGGTGGCTTGTCAAATCCCTTGTATTTCAACACCAAAGAAACCATCCTTGTCACAATTGACAACAAGTCAAAAAAGTATGGGCTGTCCTTTCCCGAATTTACTGCATCCTATGAACTGGCATCGCCAGAAGGATCGGTCGATCTTGAAACGGCCGGACTCAGCGAGGAAGAACGCAACCGCATTTATGCCATTGAATTGACTACCATTGCTAATTCACTTAGCAATGTGGGTTTATGGGCTATTGTGCCAAATTCTGCCGATCCGCTCAGCCCTTCCGGAAATGCGGAAGCCATAGATCCGGTTAGTATCAGCCTGCTTGATAATTACAATTTCGTATTCGTCACCGGCTTTCTGGAAATTACTCCACTCGACCTGAACATCACCCCACGGGATACCGTCCTGGTATACAATGATACGATCACCGGATTTTCATTCGATTACAACTTTTACAGCGAAACGCTGAACAGCCTGCTTCCTGCCGATAGTCTGGCGCTGCTTTCAGCTCTGGCCACAAGTCACAGTGCGGATCTTGTGAACGTGGTTGGCACGGTAAGGGGCACGGCTCTTGTCAATGAATTTGGCGGCCCAATTCTCGATGCCACCGCATTGGTAAACAGCAGCTTGTTGATATCCGGAAATCTCGTTCAGAGCAGAGGCACAGCCCTGGTAAATGGTGAATTAATTGATCCCGGTGCACTTGCCAATGCCATCTCACCTCTTTCAACCACTTCTGTGCAGATTAGAGGCACGGCGCTCGTAAATGCTTTCAATCTGGTACGCGGTACGGCGCTGGTAAATACACTTGATACCCTGGGAAACATAGTGAATACGATACCATTGGTAAATTCAAATACCATCGTAAATAATACCGCGCTAATGAATGCCACCACCATCAACGCCGACAGCAATACCGATGCGATCGTCATCTTGGGTGAAGAAGATATCGCCATTTTCTCTGGCGATTCAATCGGCAATGTGGAAATAAAATCTATCAATCTAATCACTGGCAATACGGTCGGTACACACCTGATCATACCCGGGGCATTTCTCACAAACAATTACAATGTGACGTATGGTTTAGGCAACATTACTATCCTTCCCGATACAGCCGATATTCTGATTGATCCGGCCAGTCTCAATCAGGATTATGACGGAAATCCGAAACCTGTTTTTGCAACTGTAATACCCGAAGATCTGGAACTGAGTATTACATACAACGGTGCATCCGACCCACCTGTAAATGCAGGTTCCTATGAAGTCGTGGTTAGCGTATTGGATACAAATTACGTAGGCACCAGCACAGCCACGCTCGTCGTAAATCCAATGACTGCCACCATCTCCACAGGGGTCTATGTGATCAACAGAGGTACTGCTCTTCCGGTATTTGAAGCAAGTTTCGAAGGATTTCAGAATGAAAACGATATTTCGTTGGTAACTGATTTGACCTTCACCATCAACCCTTCTTATACTACTTCGTCACCAGCGGGAATTTACGAGATTATACCTTCTGCTACGGCTCCAAATTACCATTTCACTTCCGTAAATGGTACTTTATATGTAAACCCCTCCGGTCCGCGAACCAAACAGATCAAACCGATCTTTATCTGCTCGGAAGCGCTGGCAGCACCAGACGAAAATGGTTTTGAATACATAGCTTATTTTACATACACCAATCAGAATGAGGCTGCTGTATACGTGCCTATTGGACCAGACAATGCAATCACTGGTGCGGCCCACGACAATTCTCAGCAACCCGCACTTTTCCTTTCCGGTGGCGGAGAACTTACGGTACCTTTTGATGGTAGTTCCATCACCTGGCAGGTGACCAGCAATAAGAACAACGGTTCCAAAGGTGCGATACCTGCCAACTCGTCCAACGCGCAATGTAATAAATCAAATGCGGGCGATACCAAACCAGAAACAGCTCAGCAAGAAGCAGAAGTCCTAGTTTTTCCCAACCCAACCTCGGGAAAAGTATTTCTACAATACCCCGGCAGTAAAGAACCAGGAACTGCAATCACCGTGTATAATAGTTATGGCCAACGATGCAAAATCAATACAGCAAAAACTGAAGCCAATGTATTGGAAATTGACCTTTCCGGCGAAAGTCCCGGGATGTATCTGATTCGCATCGAAAGGGAAAGTTCAGTGCAGGTTTCGAAAGTTATTATCCATTAAATCAAATGTTTTCAATGTTGAAAAATAAATAAACAGTCTCATCCCGCACCAATAAACAGGAAGAGAACTCCTAAAATATAATTTGCAATTCAATTTTATGTAACCGGCAGGAAAATCCTGCCGGTTACATTAGTTTAGCAGCCAATCTGAGCTAAAATCCATGTATAAGATTCTATTCCTTGTATTTTTCAGCGCATTCATAATTCCGGCCAAGGGGCAGAATGCGGAAATGGACAGTTTGAAAACTGTTCTGAAATCCCAACAGGCAGACACGTCACGTGTATTTACCTTGCTTGAACTGAGCAGTAAATATTACAGATCCGACCCTTCAGAATCCCGCCGACTTGGAATGGAAGCCAAAACCCTGGCTGATAAAATAAATTTTGAACGTGGACTTGGATTCGCCTACAAGTCTATCGGTATGGGCTATTATTACGAAAACGATTGGGTGGATGCCCTTGTGCAATGGCGTCTCGCCCTGAAAGCATTTGAAGCAGCCGGAGACATGAACGGTGTATCCAATATGCTCAACAATTTGGGAGCTGTGCACTTTAATGGGGGCGATGATGAACCAGCTTTGGATTACTATCTCCAGTCGCTGCGCGTCGCTGAGCAAACGGGAGATTCGCTTCGTATTGTCACAGCGCTGGTCAATATTGGTTCTGTATACCTCAACAAAGAAAGCCATCACGACCTGGCCTTTAAATATTATAAGCGGGCACTTCCACTGAGCATCAAGCTGGGCGATAACGACGCCATCGGCACCTGTGCAGTGAATATTGGAGAGATTTTTTTAAAGGATAATCAAAATCCTGATTCAGCATTATACTATTTTGAGACAGCACTTGAGGCCTATCAGAAATCGGCCACGGGAAATGTGGCATTTGCCCTGAAAAGTATAGGCCAGGTATATGCCGCACGGAAGGATTTTCAAAAAGCACTCTCGTATCAAACCGATGCGTATAATCTGGCCAAAAATCTCGAAGGCAGACTCGAAATGGCCCAGTCACTGCTCAGTCTGGCGGCGACTTATGAACTTATGGGTGACCTTCCCAACGCCATATCTTCCTTCAATCAGGGAAAGGAAATTGCCTCAGATATTGGAGCAACTTATGAAATAAAGGATGCCTATCAGGGTCTCGCAAGAAATTATGCACGCATGTCCGATTATGAAAATGCATATATCAATCAGGCATTATTTGCCAGTATAAAGGACACGCTGTACAATGCGGAGATGGATAAAAAATTACAGGCGCAAACCCTGAGCTACGAAATCGAAAATAAACAGGGGCGCATTTCCCTGCTTGAAAAAGAACAGGAGGTAAAAGACCTCGAACTCCAACGCCAAAAAATCATCCGCAATGCATCCGCTGTTTCGGGTATCCTTCTACTTGTGGTAATAGGTGGCCTGTTCAATCGCAACAGATACATGAAAAAATCGGGTAAGATCATCGCCGAAGAAAGAGATCGGTCGGACAGGCTATTGCTCAACATCCTTCCCCAAGAAACTGCGGAAGAATTGAAAGCCAAGGGAAGCGCCACTCCGAAGTATTATGAAATGGTCTCCGTGCTCTTTACCGATTTCAAAGGCTTTACTCTGATCGCCGAAAAGCTTACTCCCCAGGAGTTGGTCGAAGAGCTCAATGAGTGTTTTATTGCCTTCGATGAAATTATGGACAAATACAACCTGGAAAAAATAAAAACGATAGGCGACGCTTATATGTGTGCTGGTGGAGTTCCGACAGTGCTTGCTACCAATCCCGCGGATACGGTGCGCGCGGCACTGGAAATCAGGGAATTCATGAAAAAGCTCAAAACAAAACGCGAAGCTGCTGGCAAAACTTATTGGGAACTGCGTATTGGTATTCACACGGGTCCTGTAATAGCCGGTGTGGTTGGGAAGAATAAATTTGCTTACGACATCTGGGGCGATGCTGTAAATACAGCCAGCCGTATGGAATCAAGTGGAATTCCTGGGGAAGTCAACATCTCAGGAGCAACTTATCACCATGTCAAGAATCTTTTCGAGTGCACCTACCGGGGAAAAGTCGAAGCCAAAAACAAAGGTGAAATTGATATGTATATTGTAAACCGGGCCCTTTAAGCAGGAAGTGCTCCAGACTTGACTGAGCCCTCTATTTCTTCCACCAGGGGCTGAAGCCGTTCAATCGTAACATTTTCCGCCAGCGCATCAAAAACACGTTTGTTAATTTGAATTTTCGTGAGTTTACTCCACATAATTTATATCATTATAGAATTACTAAGCGTCCCTCTCTCATAATTCACCACCCACCCGGTATAAAGGCTGGAAGGCAAAAACGCCTCACACATCCATAATAAACTCCACCAAATTCGTGTCAGAAACTATTCCCAGCTTCTTGCGCACACGATACCGGCTGATCTCCACCCCACGCACTGAGATATTGAGCAAAGGTGCAATTTCCTTGGTTGATAAATTCATCCGTAGGTAAGCGCAGAGTTTCTGGTCCTTTGGCGTGAGATCGGGAAAGTTCTGTCGCAGCCGCTTGAAGAAATTCTCGTGTACCTGATCGAAGTAGATTTCAAATTGCTCCCAGTTGTTGTCGAGTTGGATATCTGATTCGATGGCCCGGGTGATGCGGTCTATTTTTCGTTTGAATTCGTGCGGTGATTCGGCAGACAATGCGGTAAGATCACCCTTTAACTTAATTAAAATCTCACTTTTTTGTACCAGATGCATCGTAGCCGATGCAAGCTGACTGTTTTTGTGGTTGATGTCTGTGCGCAATTTTTCATTTCGCAAAGCAAAGATTTCGGTTTCTGATTTTTCCACTTCAGTTTTAAATTCTTCTTCCTTCCGCTTGAGCTTTTCGGTTTGCTCCCTGCGAAAGACTTCGGTTTTTTTCTTCTCTCTCCTTTTTACAAACCACACCAAAGCCGACAATGCGATCAGCGTCAAAAAGAAATAAGCCAGCCGGGCATAGATGGTGGCATACCAGGGCGGGCTGATCGAAAACCTGAATGAATCCGGCTCGCTCAATTGCCCATACGCATTGCGCGCCTGGGCTATGAAGGTATAATCGCCATGCGACAAGTTGGTATACTCCTTTTGCGTTTTTGGGGTCCATTCAGACCAATCCTGGTCAAATCCTTCCAGTCGAAACCGATACTGCAGATGATTGCTCTTTTCAAAATACGGCGCACTGAAATCAAACCGAAAGTCATTCGTTCTGTGGGGATATATCGGCGAAAGCATTGTTGAATCCGCAAGCGAATTACCCCAATACAGCACCGAATCTCCCGATGTAATCGAAGTCACCTTCCGGATCAGGATACCAAATGGAAAATCGATGCCGGGTTTTTGAGCGGGATTATAATGCACAAAACCCTTTTCTGTGCCGATGAATACATTTTTATCGTCATAGGCATACACATGCTCAAATCCATCTACAAGTTCTTCCTGCAATTGATTGAAATAAGCCATCTCCAGTTTATTGACCACACCGGTATCGTCCACTCTGAGCACCCCAAATTCATTGTCGATCGAAAACCAGATATTACCCCGTTGGTCTTCTATCAACCGGTGTACATTGCGCTTTTCGCCAAAAATTTCAGTCAGATCAGGATGTTCTTCAAATATATCTTTATCACTGTCGTACCGGTATATTCCTGTGGGCGTGGTGAAGACAATTTCATTGCGGATTTTCGCCACATTGACGAAAAGTTCCACCGGAAGTCCATTTTCAGCATTGTAGAAATCAATGTACTCAATCGCTTCAAGATTTGCCGAAAGGCGGATCCTGTAAAGACCCTTATAAGCATGGCTTACCCAAATATGGCCTGAAGCATCCTGCTCGAATACGCGGGCTGATTCACCAAAACCTTCCAGATGTTTTACCAATGTCCATTCTGCGGCGCGATTCGGGTCGCCTGTATACGCATTTTTATAAACGACCAGACCGGTGTACGTTCCTTCGATGGCATATCCGGGATGTTCCCTTAATTCCATAAATTTCCAGGCTCCCTGAATATTCGAAAAAGGTTCCAGCCGATCGCCTTTCAGATACGAAGCACCTTTATGTTGCGACACCACGATACCCCGATTCAGCTGATTGATATTCCACACCTGACCAATGGCATTTTGCACCAACGTAAATTCAGGCATCCCCAACAAGCTTTGTCTGCTGTTCCAGGCAGTACAGTACAATCCCTGATTTGTTCCCAGATATAATTTATCATCGTGTATAATGGATGTATATCCGGTACCTTTGATACCCGTCTCAGCGCGGATGATGGTAAACGGAGAATTGATCCCCGCAAGGTCAATCCCATTGTCCAAACCCATCCACAGATTTTCCTGGACATCCTGAAATACACAAAGAACTGTATTGTTCTGCAGTCCATGCGCAGTATTCAAATGCATCAGTGGATTTCCCGCAGTGTCAATGATGAGCAAGCCGTTTTGAGACGTGCCAATGGCGAAATTTCCACCCACCAGGCGAATCGCACAGTATGCCTGATTGTCAATTAAAAAATCATTCACCGAAGTGGACCACGCTGTGATACCCGCATCATTCAACAGGTGCAAGCCATCTGCCACCGTCACCAGAAGTTTATGATTTTCATCAAAAGGGAGAATTGATACGATGCGCTTGTCTGAAAACGCATCTCCTCCAGCCACAGGTTGCAGTGTTGTTCCACTAACGTGAAACAATCCGGCGAAACGATCCTGAAGGTAAATACTGCCCTGGCATTCAAAAAAATTCTCAAACCGGCCACCAGGTGGAGCCAAAACGCTCATCTCTTCATTCCGGAGTACAAAAACAGCCTTTTCTGTGCAAAAGAATACATCACCTGACAAAATGAAAATCTTCCAGACATCTTCAAATCCCTGCCATTCATCTTTTATTTTGTCAATCAGAGAGTGGTACATAAAATGTCCTCGCTGATCCTGCTGCAAATAGCCTATCTCATTCTGCCCTCCTAAATATATTTTTCCCCTTTCTGGAAAAGCAATTGATCGAACGATGGTTCGGTTTGGCAATGGATAAATTTCCCAATGGGTGCCGTCGAATTCCAGCAAGCCTTTGTTATTTCCAAAGTACATGATACCTCTGTCATCCTGTGCTATAGACCAGTTTTGGGTGCCGGCTTGATAGTCACTTCTGCTGTAGTTGGTCACAGCAGGTGCACCAGTGGGTTGAATCTGAGCTTTGCAGATTGGAATGATGAAAAAGCAGAAAAAGAAGAAGGATAACAGTAAGCAAAACAACAATGGATTTTTCACACCGAAAGATTTGACCGGATTAAGGTATTGAATTCTCTGAAGTACTCCGAATAAAAGTTAAAATTCTTCAATGCATTGGTATCGTTGGATTTCCTCTTATTATTCGTCAATTGAAAACCTTGGTGATGTAGTGTTGATGTAGACCACCTCAGCACCGATGTACGCGTGATGTACATGATAATGACCTGAATGGTGTATGATGAACATATATTTGACCTGTTGGTTTTAATACCAAATGAAATTAATGGTCATGCAAGTTCAAAAATCCATTATCACACTGATTACAGGAAGTTGTTTCCTTATTTTATCCGGCTGTGAAAAGCCAGAAGAGTTGGGTGGTTGTTTTTATCCCGATTTTGAAAGCATGCAATTGGTTTGGAGCGATGAATTTGAAGGCGGAGAAGTTGACACCACCAAATGGTCTTTCGACATTGGGGATGGCTGTCAAATCAGTCAGGACCTCTGTGGATGGGGCAACAACGAATTACAATATTATACCTCACGCCCGGAAAATGTTTTTGTGGAAGACGGTATTCTTACCATTCGGGCAAGAAGAGAAACGCCGCTTTATCTGGGAGCGCACGCCTATACGTCTACCCGCATGGTGACCAAAAACAAAGGAGACTGGACGTATGGCCGGATGGACATCCGGGCAAAAATGCC
>JBGTLS010000456.1:0-7606 GCA_041744015.1 Cryomorpha sp.
CTTCCCGGCGTCCAGGTTGGCATGGCATTGAGGACCCGAATTGCTTCTTCATCACATCCTCCTCCGATACCCTTTAATATTCCGATGTCAGAAATATGTCCGTTTTTATCCACGACGAACTGAATCCAGACATTTCCCTGAATCCCGGCTTGTTTGGCCCGGGCCGGATAGCGTAAATTGTTATTTAAAAAAGCATACATGGCCTCGAGCCCGCCGGGAAAAGAGGGCATCACTTCCGGCAGATCCCAAATTTCTGGTTCAGGAATATATTCAATCTGTGATTCAATAATCAGGGGCTCGTCGATGGTCATGTCCACTTCCGTAAAAATAAACGGTTCGACAGTTTCAATTTCTTCAACAAGTATTATTTGATCGACCACCGGTCTTGCTGGTGCAGAAAGTTCATTTTTCTTTTGTGGTGGCACCGGTGGAACTGGCTCCATGGGCAAATAAGTAGGAAAGGAATCCCATTCGGAAAATTTATCCTCTTTGAACGTGCGCCATTCGAAAGCGGTTAATACGACCGCACAGGAACAAAGAAGACCGAGTAAAAATAGTTGAGCTCTTTTTCTTTCGAGGTTGAACTGAAGGTTTTTTTTAGGTTGCATACATTTTGGTTTTACAGGACAAAACATATGTTAAACCCTCAGCCTAACTCTTTGATTCGCCCTTGTTTCGAAAATACCAAAAGGCAACAATTGTGCCGAGGATAGTGCCTATTCCATCTGCAATAAAATCGCCAAAACTGGCATACCGGGTCGGGACAAACAAACCTTGTAGAATTTCCGTCATCGCGCCATAAAACAGGCCGGACATGATAAACAGCCAGAAATAATACCAGGTTTTTTGATGGAGTTTCCGACCATGAGCTCCATAGACCAGGAGAAAGGAAAGAATGCCGAATACGCCGATATGGGCGAGCTTGTCTTCAATGTTTAGTTCCCAGAAATTAATATCGGGTAGTTCATCGCCGGGGATCAGGCAAAGAATAAGAATAAGGGCGGCCCATGTAAAAGCCGCCCAATAGTCTTTCAGTCTTGACATGGGTTAACCCGCCAGTTCGATGTAGGCATCTGAATTGAGCAATTGATCCAGGCTACTTATATCAGAAACTTCAATCTTTATCATCCAACCCTTGCCGTAAGGATCGTCGTTGACAAGTTCAGGATTTGATTCGAGCGATTTGTTAAACTCTGAAATGCGTCCGCTCACTGGCATAAAAAGATCAGAAACGGTTTTTACAGCTTCGATGGTTCCAAATACTTCGCCCTCTTCAAAAGCTTCTCCTTCCGTTTCGATCTCGACAAAAACGATATCTCCCAATTCGCCCTGAGCGAAATCAGTGATACCCACTGTAGCTGTATTGCCTTCCATTCGAACCCACTCGTGATCTTTCGTGTACTTTAATTCTTTGGGTGCATTCATGTGCGCGTTATTTATCGTTATTGGGTTAAGGTAAACCGCAAAGATATACCGGTGTTTATGTTTGAGGTAGGGAATGAGATGGAAATCTTTGGTTTATTTATCTGGTGATCGTAAAAGGCCCGGATATTCAACCTTTGAGATATCATGTAATCAATAGCTGTTTTGAGGCTTATCAAATCCTGACCCGATGTAATTTGGTTGGTACCCTCATCCATACGCCTGGCGATCATCTCGGTATCCCGTATACTCAGGTCGACACGCACATTGAGGTCGCTTTTCCGGGTTTGTCCACCAATTTTCAGTTCAACATTTGGGAATCGGTAACCAAGCCCCATTACCACTTCATTGCTTCGGTTTTCGGTAAGCTGGAAGTTGGTGGTACTGAACGCCAGTGTTCGGTTTTTATTTATTTCAAAATTGGTAATCAAGGAATTTTGCCATGTCATATCGATCCGAATGAGCGGGCTGAGCTGCTCAGAAATTGTAATGGCGCTTATTTGCTGCTCGGGAATAAAATTACGCTCTTCAGAATTGTCGCGAATCGGACGTCCATCAGCTCCCAGACCGGCATTCAGGTTGGTGGTAAAGTTATTTACACTGTATGTACTTCGGTATGCATGGGCAATACTGATGGTGCGGAAATATTTTTTCAGCGCGGGGATTTTAGAAAGTCCATCGTAATTGATATTCCAGTTTGGATTCCGGATAGCGTCGAGAAGGGTATAACTCTCCACCGACAATTTCACATTGTCAACGCTCTGGCCTGTGTATGCCGCAACAAATGCAGGTATGATGACATCCTGCGAACTGGGTCCATATCCATCTGCATACACCCCATTGATGCCGGAATTCGGATCGGAAAAACCTGTTTCGACAGCCAAACGGTTGGAAATTTCATCCCTGTTTTCAATAAAGGCCTGAAATACAGGACTGATGTTGTTATTGTCCTGGGTCCAGGTGGTATTCCAGGCAATCATGGTCATGCTGAAGCTACCAGACTGAAACTGACTCTCTTCGAGATACTGCTGAAGATCCCGATTATATCTGAAAAATGATCCGTCATTGGCCGAGCGGGAACGCGTGGCGTTGAGTTCCACACGCATATTGGGTATCGGTTCCAGATTAACACGTAGGTTAAAATCTTCCGTATAAGTTTCGAGATATTGGGTATTGATATATTCGTTTTCCACCAGCCAGCCTTTCAGGGCAGCTTGTCTATTGAAGTGCTCGAATTGGTGACCAAGAACAAAGCCTATACCCGGTGCATTAAACCCCGGATCCATTCCGATCATACTGGAACCCTGCGAATATCCAGGTAACATTGTACCCTCATTCTGGCTATAGATCACGGTAACGTTCTTTAAACTCATCAACAGTTTAGCTCCATAATCGACAAGTGTTACGGCATTGGGATCTTTCTCTTTTTTCTTTCCGTCTTCCTCTTCCGTTTCTTCTGCTTTTGGTTTGGCAGCCTGGTTTGGCGCAGGACGCGCCGCCGTTCTGCCCTGGCGTTGAAATTTATTATTCACATTTTTAAAAAAGCCGACCTTATTGTATAAGGTAAGGAAGTTCAATTGTCCGTTTAATGAAACATTGCGCGAGTTCTGAATCACATTCCCAAGCGTATCCTGTGAAAATGGAGCGCGTTGCCAGTTGTAAGCTCCAGTATACCTCGCATCAGCCGAAACCCAGTTGAGAATGGGAATTTTGTCGATTGGAACTTTATAGTTTCCAGTGACCGTTTGATTAAAAGTTACATTGTTTCCAAAACGGGAAAGGCTTTGCCATACGGTATCGCGGTACTGGCTATAGGATTCCCGGTCTTCCCGATCTACACGTCCCATGGGCTCGTCGATGAATGAGAGATTGTTTGCCGCATAGGTAAACCTCAGCGAATTGGTCAGGTCGTGCTGAAGGTTATAGGTGCGCGTCCAGGTGAAAGTTTTGGTGAAGAGGATCGGTTGTTCGAAATCAAAGGCATCAAAATTGTTTTTGAATTGGGACTCCTGATAAGTCCTGAAAAGATCTGATCGGAAGGCAATGTTCTTCGGAAGCAGGTTGAAGTTGAAATCCCGAATCAAACCAAAATAATCGCTTCTTCGGAGAAACTGACTTGTAGCGAAAGGCTTATAATTTGTCGGTTTCAATGTGAAATTGTATCCTAAACCCAATCGGAACTGTCGTTGATTGTCAAATACGGTATTGATATCATAATAATCCCGATCGCTGTATGCCACTGTCGCATTCAGGTTTTCGACATCGTATATCCGCGGTTTTTTATCCGGATTGGTCCGTTCTTTCCGGACATTGGTAAGATTTATGCTCCGGCGTCGGGTATAAGTTTGCGAACGGCTTCTCAATTCGCGCTGATCTTCTCTTGACAAGCCTTCAGCTACGTCATTCAATTCAAGGTCTGGTGCCAATGGGTCAAATCGCGGCATGATGACCTGTTCTGCCTGACCCAGATACAGTGGTACACGGATACCACTTTCCTCCGGCAAAAATTTGCCAAGCTCAAGATTGGAACTGGCATCATATCCCATCGACTGCTCCTGAGGCCTCTCTGCGACACGGCTTTCAAGCGATCCAAAGTTTGGTGTGCTGATATTTCCCGAAAGGGCAACCGTTCCGAAATCAGCCAATTGTGCATTCACCCTCGCCAATGCGGCCCATCCACCATCATTGTTAAAGTCAGTAAGTCGCAATTCATTTACCCATACTTCCGCGCTCTGGGAGAGTCCGTCGTCAGTTGCCCAAATGTTCGCTGTGGGCGTCGGATTTCGCACTCCAATCATCACTGTTCTTACAGAACTCAACACAGGATTTCCCCTGATTCGGATCCGTCGGTTACCATCCATTACCTCATAGACCTCATTGTCTGGAAAACCAGATTGGTTACGCCCGTTTTTGGCACTTTGAAGTTTTTTAAATTCGATCTTCATGTTGTTCTCCTCCGGCCAAATATTCTGTGGCGTGCTGGATGCATTCAGATCGGTGGGCAATAATGGTATTTCGTATTCATAATAATTCTGATCGAAATCGGTACCCAGACGAACAAAGACCGTAACATCTCCAAAGGAAAGGAGCCTGTTTAAATTCAGCGATTCTCCATGTATGAACATTTCCAAATTCCCATACATCCGCATATCTATATCCATACTGCGGAACGCCGCACGGGCATCCCCATCTGCCAAATCACTTACACGTAGCACCAGCGATTGTTCGTTGAGGCTGCGAAGATTGGCCGTACCCGCGTCAATTTCCCGGGAAATTCCAGGAGGGGTTGTATAATTCAAAGGAATACGCTGGCTGTTTTCTTCAATGTTTACAGCCAGAATGTCAAACTGGGTAGAGCCCGGTCCGGGAACAACCCCATCACCCTCACGCAGGTTTTCGGTGTATCGTCTCCACTCTCCCCTGATGAATTCCAAACGGGCGAAACGCAAAACAACAGGCGTTTCAAAACCAGTTGTAATCATTCGCATAAAACGCACGGAACGCAGGTCCTGGATATTATTAATCGATTGCCCGTTTCTCACCGGAATTTTAAACTGGTACCAGCTCACCGTTCGTCCGTCTGGAGCTACACCATCCACGGCATCCGTAATGTAGTTATTGCCCACCTGCCATGCATCTGGTGATACCAGTGGATCCGGCAAATCGATCTCGTATTGATAGTAGGATTCCGCTTCAGCCAGGGTGAGATCCTGATTCACATCTTCTGTTGTCGGCAAAGTCGTGGCCTGTGTGGGAAATCCTTCAGGGCTATCCTGGGTGGTTCTGGAATTCCCTTCAAAACCATTAAAAGCTTTGTAACGATCTATCACGTCGGCTTGCTGATTGTCGTAAGCTGCGCTTCTGAAGAACTGGAAATTGTCAGTAGATGGATCGGCATTGGCCTGATTCAGAACTGCCGGATTCACCCCCGGCAAAGCGGCCATACGGTCGAGGAAATCTGAAAAATGTTCCCGCTCATCAGCATCTGCATAACCATCGTATCCCACATCCTGAGAGGCATTGCTATTGGTGGTATTGTCGAATGCATTTACAACACTTTGTGTAGTAGGGACCCTACCCCAGGCAGTTACCGTAGTTTGCAAACCGTTGGGATTATTAGGGTTGGCAGGCAATCCATTTTCAAAACTCATTTGACCATCACGGAGTACATCTTCAGAAACGTTACCGAGATTTACAAGCAATTTACCTTGTGGATTTCCGGCCGTACCGAGAAAATCCCGCGTATCAGCGTTGTACGGATCCATAATCCAAAACTGGACAAACTCCACGTTGGTCTGTTCAAAATCCGTTGTATTGATAGCTCTCATGACTCCTCCCCAACGAGTTTGAGGTTCATTCATAGCACCTGTCTGCGGATTTATCCCGGCAGAAACCTGAGACGGCTCGGCGTCATAATTATAAGGTCCTCTTTCGTTGGGATAAAAAGCCATATCGAGTGTGGCAATATTGGCAGGTGTACCAGCCGGCAACTCCCTGTCTGGAAAAACCTCATTTTCTGTAACCTCACGTTGATAATGTCTGCGGTTGTTGAGATTGTCCGGGGTGATATTGTCATTTCTGAAAAAGAGGGGATCGAGAATATACCAAGCAAATTTGGATCGGTTGTATCCCAACCTCAAATCATTGTTGAAAGACGCTTCCGGAAATCGGGCGGGTTGGGCCTGAGGAATAGACGCGAGCTGCCATGACGCAAAGTTCCTGAGATCGATAAGTGAGATTGTGCCTTCGAAGTCATCAATATATGCTGCTCCGGATTTTCCGACCACCTTGTTGTGCCCTGGTAACAGTTGGGCAAATTCAAATGCCGCATCCACACGAGAAGTTTCCGAGGTATTGATAAACGGAATGGCATTTACAAAATCGGTCAACATCCGTGATTCACTTTGGTAATTCGCGTCAAATCCAATCAGGGTATTGTTCATTGGTTCATCACCAATATTGACCTTTTGCGTAAGTGGTCGTTCATTCAGGTTCATCACTGTGGCGCCCAGATTGAAATCTTCGTTGAAGCGGTAATCAAAACGTGCGCCCATCAAACGCCTGGTCTGAATGCTGAATAATGTATTGCTTTCCACCGAAATTTTAATCGGCGTTTGTGATTCCAAAAGACCGGTATTGAGAATTTTGACCCGACCCAAATTGTAATCGACCGTAAAATCCTGGTTTTCGATCAATGGCACGCCGCCGGCTGTAACCTGCACTGCTCCCTGAGGTATATTTAAGGAATTGAGGGAGATTTCATCGGAAGAAGCTGACCTGTAGGTTCCTTTAAGCTTAAACCGGTTCAGGTAAAGAAAATTTTGTTGGGCAACAATTTTGGTTGAGTCGTACAATTGAGGGTATACAATACCCTGAATCTGCTCTTCACTTAGCCCGGCAGTTTCAAGCCGACCGCGCAAATGATTTCCAAATGGCTCAATAACAGGAAAGTAAACTCGTCCATTTTGGGAATTGATCGTACCTCCCTGCGTTGCAGCAAAATCAACGAAGTCAAACCGACCATCTGGTTGGGCATTTCCGTTTTGATCCAGTTTGTCGAGCTCAAATAGCTGAATAAGCGGAGTGGTTTGCACCTGTGGTAATGGGATAATTGGTAAATCGATACCTTCTGCGGGATCATTGTACCAAACATTCAAAATAAACTCCTGGCTGTTAACCTGGAAAGCACCCAGGGAGTAAACGTTTTTCATCATCAAATCCCACATGGGGTTTCGGATATCCAGGATGGTTGACTTCAGTAATTTCAAATACAGCGCATTGGGCGCTGAAAATCCGTCGTTGGACAGATCTCCTACCTGGTAAGTTCTACCCTCCAAAGTATATTGGTAAGAAACAGCTAATACCTCGGCATTATTGAGCGCCTGGTTGAGTGAAATAAATCCAAGACGCGCATTAAAAGTATATTCATTTGGATTTAACTGACGGGCATTGGACAAACGCTCAAAATCCTGTCCATTCACAAGGCCGACTGCGGACAATGCTTGAGACGACTCATTAAAACCTCTGATTTGCGGATTGGCAGCCACCTGACTGTAGAGGTTGTTTTGTCCATTGTCCGGATAAGCGTTCAGGGGATTATCTCCAATAGCTATGGGTAAAAGTGGATTCTGATATGCCACATCCTCACCAAGATCGGTAAAGCCAATCACGTTTCTGGTATCCT
>JBGTLS010000457.1:0-13821 GCA_041744015.1 Cryomorpha sp.
TGATTGTCAGGGTGGTTTTCACGCCCACATCAGAACTGATGAGGACTTCCTCCAGGTTGTCGAGCACATCTTCATCCACCTTTGATTTGCCCGCCACTGCTTTGGAGAGCTTGTCAAAAACGCTGGTTTTGGTTTTCTCCAAACCTTCATCCAGCTTTTCCTTTTTGTCGCGCGAAAAAAAATTGAACAGTCCCATTTTCTTAAAAACGAAAAAAGGCTTTTTCCAAAAAGTGGAAAAAGCCTGATTTATTCAAAGGCAACATGCCTTATTTATCTTTGAAAAAATCGCTTACCTGATCGTTGGTTACGACTTCTTCTTTAAAGGAGTAAGCACCAGTTTTTGGTGACTTCACCATTTTAATCACTTTCGTGTGGTTCTTTCCGGAACCAGTCTGTAGGGTTGCTACGGTTTTCTTAGCCATGGCTTAATTATTTAATCTCCCTGTGCACAGTATTGCGCTTCAGGATACGGTTGTATTTTTTCAATTCAAGACGGTCGGGCGTGTTTTTACGATTCTTGGTCGTAATGTAACGCGAAGTTCCCGGAACGCCTGAAGTTTTGTGCTCGGTGCATTCCATGATTACCTGAATGCGGCTGCCTTTCTTTGCCATTTTCTTTGCTGTTTTGCAGTATTAACCTGCGTAATGTCCTTTTGCTTTGGCTTTTTTCAATGCGTCTTTGATTCCCACTTTATTGATGGTTCTCAGCGCGGAAGTTGAAATGGTAAGTGAAATCCACTTATCCTCTTCGGCCAGATAAAAATTCTTCTTGATCAAATTTGGGTAAAAGCGGCGTTTTGTCTTGCGGTTTGAGTGCGAGACATTGTTACCAACCATTACCTTCTTTCCTGTTATTTGACAAACTCGTGCCATGTTATCTCCTGTTATAAGGTACCTAAAAAGCGGATGCAAATTACGTCATTATAATTCGATTATTCAAGCTCTGCCGTAAGAATTTCATTGCGCAGCCAATTTAATACGGTGAGTGCTGAAACTGTGATGTTTCTGGACCTGCTCTTTCCGAATTGATGAACGCTCGCCTTTGTACCTTTGGGTCCTGCGATGGCAAGCCACACCGTGCCGGGGGCCACTTCCGGGTAAGGACTCGCCGGACCTGCCACCCCTGAGGTAGCCAGCGCATAGGTGGATCCGAACTTTCGGCGTGCACCTTCGGCCATTTGTTTTGCCACGGCTTCGCACACGGGACCCTGGGCGTTAAGGGTTTTTGACTCGACTCCCAGCATCTCCACTTTGGATGTGTTGCTGTATGTGATTGCGGAACCTAAAAAGTATCGCGAAGCTCCTTCCACAGACGTAATTAAATGAGCCAGATAACCGCCGGTACAACTTTCGGCGGTACTCACAGTTTTGCCTTTCTTATGCAATAATTCCCCGACAACACCGGCGAGAGTTTCCTTGTCACGGCCAAATATATTTGGCGAAAGCCGACGTTCAAGTTCTTCGATATAATGATCAATGCGATTCTGAATATCAGAAGTCGAACCGTGATCACCAAACCCCGAAATCCGCAACTTCACAATGCCTGGAGAAGGAAGATAGGCCAAAGAAAGACCTTCATTTCTCAGGCTGGTTTCCCAATCGGAAATCTGTTCTGCCAAAAAACTTTCACCAATTCCCTGCGTCAACACTGTGCGGTGAATGATGGTCGGTGGATTGAAGAAAGACTTAAGTTTATTAAGTCCATACTCCCTCATGATGCCCTTCATCTCGTAAGGCACACCCGGCATAGAAATAAGGACTTTACCTTCTTTTTCAAACCACATTCCCATGGCTGTGCCCCGCGTATTCATGAGGATTTGGGCGTCTTTGGGCAGATCGGCCTGTAGGGTATTGCCCTCGAGCATCTCCTTGCCCCTGCTGGAAAAAAAAGCAGTGATGCCATCCAGGACTTCCTGATTGGTTATCAGTTCTGTTTGGAAATATTCGGTAAGGGTTTCTTTGGTAATGTCATCCTGGGTGGGACCGAGTCCACCGGTCATAATAATCAGCTCTGCACGTGAAAAAGAATCGTCAATGGCCTCCATAATTGCCAGTCTGGTATCGCTGATGGATACAATCCGATTGGTGGCAATTCCGATCAAATAGAGCTGTTCGGCGATCCAGGCGGAATTGGTATCGATGGTCTGGCCAATGAGAATTTCATCTCCTATGGTGAGAATTTCGGCTTTCATTGCCGCAAATGTAAGGATTTGGGTAGGTCAAAAGTTCAAGCCTCAACCTGACAAAGAAAAAAGGTGAAGGAGACCGGTCAAATCAATTTTAATGAAGATGACAAGTCTGTTCCTGATATATGTTTTAAAAGGTAACGTTTACTCCGGCTGTAATAAAGCGGGGCAGTCCAACCCGAATTCCCTGAGGTCGACGCGAAACCATGTATCGCTCATCGAGGAGGTTTTTGCACGAAAGTGAAAAAGTGGTATTCCAACGGGCAACAGTATACCGCGCAGTGGCATCCACGAGAAAATAAGAATCGATGAGACCATTTCGACCATTTGCTGAAGGTGTCACGGAATTGATTCCATCGGTGAATTGCTCAGATACATAAGTTGTGGTGAGTCGCAAACCATATCCCTGAGGCGCTTCAAAAGTCAAACCAGATGAGATGAAGAATTCCGGGGCATAAGGCGTTCTGTTTCCTTCGATATTCACACTGTTTTCTTCGTCGCCAATAAATCGATCAGCACCATAATACGCATCCACATACGTGGCATTCACATCCATATCCAGACGAAATGGTGCATCAAACAGTTCACCAAACCCAACTACGAAACCAGCTTCAACGCCCCGGTGAATAGTGCTACCGCCATTTACGATACCAGCTCCTGTTCCTCCCGAAGATTCTGAAACAGGAATGATCTGATTGCTGAAATCCATGTAAAAGCCGGTAAGATCGATGTTGATGCCACGGGTGAGCAGGGCGCGCATGCCGGCTTCAAAATTCCAACTGCGCTCTGCGTCCAGTTGATAAGCCACACCTGCCGTGGTGATGGCATCTGCAAGTACAGGCGGAGCAAAACCTCTGTGAGCTCCTGCAAAAACCTGTACAGCCGCATTCACATTGTAATTCAAACCAACACCGGGAATGAATTCACTCACCGAACTGTTTGCGATTACCGATGTATCCGTAATCGCTCCGTTATAGCTTCCGCGAAATATTTCACGCTCAAAATTGTAATTTTCATACCGCAAACCAGCGGTGAAGATGAATTTTTCCGTGAGCCAGATTTTATTTTCTGCAAAAGCACTTTGTGCAAATCCCGAGCGAAGTTCATCAGCCACGAGTGCCCCCGATTCAACATCGGGCCTGCTGCCGTTGATTCGCTGTTCACTGGCTGCTTCTCCGTGAAGCCTCACCCCTGCCTGGATTTCACTCTTAAATCCGAGATTGTATTGATGCAATAATTTCGTTTCAATCCCGCCGACAATAAATGAACGGTTGCGATTTCCGGAGCCATTTCGCATGTAGATGGCGCCTCCCGGGATGGATTCATCGCCCCAAACCACACCGGTTTGTCTGCTTGCAGTGGAATCTGACGAAAAATCCTGTCTTCTCCAGTCCCGGCTCACCGTGTAGCCATAAGCCGTGGTTCGAAGAGAGGTGTTTTCGTTAAATGAATATGTATGCGTGGAACTCAGGGAAAATCGACTGACATCCAATCTGTCATCCGGCGCCATGCGCAAAAAATCCTGACCCCCGTTGTCAAACATATTTTGCGTCAAGCCAATATATGTGCTGTTGGACGTTTCGTTATAAACCCCGATTTTGGTTCCCACCGAGGATTTGTCGCTGAGTTTGTATTTGAACTTGGCGTTGAGATCGTTCAGCGTAAATGATGTACCGGCTATATCATCGGCCTGCTTCCGCAAATAACTCACGTATACGCCGGCATTGCCTTCCGTTTTGCCATAGCTCACCAAACCGGAGAAATATCCACCCTGACCGCCCTGCAGGTTTAGTTTCACTTCTTCGCCAGCCGGGGGATCGGGCGTAATGTAATTTACCACCCCTCCGATTGTGCGCGGTCCATAGGCTATCTGTCCGGCGCCTTTCACGATTTCCACGCCGGCCATCCGATCAATAGCTGGCGTAAAGTACATTTCCGGTTCCCCATAAGGGTTGAGCGCAACCGGAATACCATCTTCGAGAACGAGCACTGTCCGGCTGCGATCGGGATCAAGTCCACGGATACCGATGTTGGTTCGCAGTCCCACCCCTTCTTCATCCACCACGTGCACCCCACTGACGCGTCTGAAAACCTCATTTCCGCTTACGGGTGCCAGCAGGTCAATTTCGCGTCGGTCCATGACTGCTGCAGAGCCGGGCAATCTCTTCAAAGTTCTGTTGCGCATTCCCACCACTTCGATTTGTGGCATGCCGTATTGCGCATCATTCATACGAATGGTGAGGGATTGAACCGATTCCTCACCGATGTTGATAGGTTCCTGATACAGATCAAAACCCACAGCAGAAACCTGGAGTGTGAATTGCCCCAGAGGCAAACCTTTAATGTTGAAGTTTCCAGAAATATCGCTCGACGTGCCCCACCCTGTTTCCGGTACGTAAATGTTGGCATAAGCCACCGGAGTTTCACTTTTATCAACAACTTTTCCTCTGATAATCTGACCCACCATCTGGGCCGAAACCTGTGTGGATAACACAAAAAGAAAAAATACCACGATCGACGACCTCATCATTGTTTTAATTTAGACTTATTCTTGATAGTGGCAAAAGTATGGGTATGGGGGAATGTGTGAAATACCCTATTTGAGGTATTTGAGATGGAAAGCTCAGGAAATTTTAGGAGAGAAATCAACGCAGGGACGCAGTGTTCACGCCCTGACGATATTGTCAGGGGCGCAGGGGATGCAATTATGGTCTCGCAGAATCTCTACCAAAATATCCTTCCCTAATTTCTTCATTGCACTAAGTGGAGGTGCCGAAGCCGGAACAATGTTTGCCACGTGTTTGGTAGATTTCAAATAAGCGTAGATGGCTTTTATTTCTACGTCCGTCATCTCCTTGAACATTTCCCATGGCATAGGCGGCAAAAGAGTTCGACCATTTGGGTTTCAGCTTTTCCCGCAGGGATTTATGTTTTTCGAGGTCAGTTCGAACATAGCATTCTGACACAGAAAATTATAATCCAATAGCATTTTAAATTTTTTGGTACATTTTACTACCGTTCTTAATATTTATAAAGACCATTGCAATCATCATCTGCACTTTATTAGGATCCATCCATCTAATCTGTGGTTTTATCACCCATTGTAAATAAGGTAATCTTTTGCTCTAATAGTGGAATGATTTTTGTCCCACGAATTATTAACAGAGCTTTATAAAGATTCTGTTACAAACTTAAAATCAATAAAATGAAAAGCAAGATAATTTATGCAACTGTAATTGTTGCAATCGCAATATCCGCCACATTCTTTCATTCCTGTAGCGAACAGACAATGGCAAATACAACCGAAAAAGGCAATGCTGCAGTTCCTGATGATATGGATGGTTGGTCTGACGCCTCTAAAATTGCTGTTATGGATATGAAGAAAAAGTATGGAGAGCCAGCGGAAAGGACGGGGCAAATGATGATGTGGGAAAACACAGGACAGTGGAAAAGAACGGTTATATATGCGAAAGAATTTCAGCATGATTTTCCGATGCCGCACACGGATGTTATGCAACAGTGGATTGATTATGATGTGCCACCTGAAAAGTTTACCGAGCTTGCCCACTATGACGGAAGTGTAGTTTGCAACCGAACGAATGGGGTGATTTCTGCCCGTTGTGATCTAGAAGGAGCAAATTTCCTTGCCATCAATCTTGCCTACGATATTATTAAAGGCAACAAGGATGTAGAAAGCGCAAGAGACTTTTATGCTACCGCTATGAAAGAAATGATAAACGGGGGTAAACCTGCTTACATGCAAAAACTGCAATTTGATGTGCCTGGTGGCAATACAAACTTCACCGATAAACCAAGTTCTATCATTACGCAAGACGATATGAAGAAAGCAAAGGAGATGAAAGCAATGATGAAAAAAGAAATGTCCGAAAAAGATATGATGAATATGGAAGGTTGGTCTGATGCTTCTAAAATTGCTGTTATGCAGATGACGAAAAAGTATGGAGAGCCAGCGGAAAGAACGGAGGAAATGATGATGTGGGAAAACACAGGTCAATGGAAAAAAACGGTGATATATGCGAAGGAATTTCAGCACGATTTTCCGATGCCGCACACGGATGTTATGCAGCAATGGATTGATTATGATGTGCCACCTGAAAAATTTACCGAGCTTGCCCACTTTGATGGAAGTGTAGTATGCAATCGCACAAATGGGGTGATTTCTGCCCGTTGTGATTTAGAGGGAGCGAATTTCCTTGCCATCAATCTGGCCCACGATATTATTAAGGGCAACAAGGATGTAGAAAGCGCACGAGACTTTTATGCCACCGCTATGAAAGAAATGATAAACGGGGGTAAACCTGATTACGTACAAAAACTACAGTTTGATGTGCCCGGTGGCAACACAGTTTTTACCGATAAGCCAAGCCCAATCATTACACAAGATGATATGACGAAAGCGAAAAAGATGAAAGAAATGATGAAAGAAGAAATGATGGGAATGAATGATGGAAAAAAATGATGACGGACTAAAGAAACAAAATCTGCTCAAAACACAATTTAATCTAACGAAATAAAACAAGGTCATGAAAAGTAAAGAATGGAGCGTAATCAAAGCAGCAGATAAAGCTGGAATTCCTGATCCGGGTTTTGAAATAGACGAAAACACAGCTATTGTAATCACAGACCCACAGAATGATTTCTTACGATCTGACGGAGTTGCCTGGCCTGTAGTTAAAGAAAGCGTGAAAGAAAATAATACAATTCCCAATATGGTGACGGTTTTCAGATTGGCAAAAGAGAATAGCATTAAAGTCTTTATATCACCCCACTATTTTTACCCTTCAGATAAAGGGTGGGAATTTAACGGGGCTCTTGAAAAGTTTATGCATTCAAAGGATATGTATGAACGGAAAGGCCAATTGGATATGGCAGATTTTGATGGTTCAGGTGCTGATTTCCTGAATGAATTCAAGCCATACTTATCCAATGATAATATCGTGTTGTGCAATCCGCATAAAATATATGGACCACAAACAACAGATTTGGCCCTGCAGCTTAGAAAATATAAGATTCAAAAAGTATTGATGGCGGGGATGTCAACGAATTTGTGCGTGGAATCGCATACCAGGCACTTATTGGAGGAAGGTTTTGAAGTAGGCGTTATCGCCGATGCGAGTGGAAGCGCCAAGCTCCCCGGACTGGATACTTTCCAGGCAGCCTTAATGAACTTACGACTAATAACGAGCCATGTGTTTACAACAGAAGAGTTCGAAGAAGCATTAAAATCTGCCAGCCTTAAATAACGTTTTTTTCTGTAAATATGATCCTTGCTTAGTTCAATATAAGTTGGTGTGGTCCTTTCTATGATCAGGGACTCCCATCCATTACTAAACTCAGGCCGCGCCGCGAATTAAGATTTACCATCAGAAAGAAAGCCAGAATCCGCCTGAGCAGGAAGGTGGCAATTCAATTGGAAAATATAAAAATGAAGTTTGGGACAGTTTTGAGAATGAGTATTAAATTACCCAACAAAACAATGAATATGTGAAATGGCCAGCTTTTGTCGGCAGCTAGCGGGTTGAAAAGATCAAATTGAAAAATGTTACTTTAAACATTCATTGCCAAAAGCGCATCCTTAAGCTTCTGGACTTCAAATTAACACGCTATGATTATCCAAAACCGTTATGTAATTATTTTACGCTCGGCCGACGAAGTTTAGTATACTTTCTGAAACGAGATTCGACCAATTACTTATTAAGAGTTCTCAAAAAATCATTCATTACACATTAAAAAAAACAACAAGATGAAAGCAATTTGGAATAATCAAATCATAGCAGAAAGCAGTGAAACTATCGTTGTAGAAAACAATCACTATTTTCCTTCGGATAGCATTAAATCAGAATTATTTGATGAAAGTGATACCAAAACCACCTGTCCCTGGAAAGGAGAAGCGAGTTACAAATCGCTGGAAGTAAATGGAGAAACCAACAAAGATGCTGCCTGGTATTACCCCCAACCCAAAGACGCCGCAAAAAAAATTGCCGGCTATTTTGCTTTTGGGAAAGGCATTAACATAGAAAAATAATGCTCAGGATAGAAAAATTTATGTAGCACTCTGGGTTCTTAGGACCACTTTAGTAGCAATTAAAGTTGATAATGTGACTTTTCTTTTTTTGCTTCTAGAATCTTTCTACACTGATTCTATTAAGGCAGATTTTTCAATATTTCGGTTACAGTCGCTCTTTCCCTGTAATCCGGATTAAAGTGGCGCCAGAGAATAACGCCATCCTGCCCGATAATAAATGTTGCAGGCACCGGAAGTCTTTGACTATCATCTGATTGGACACTTTTTAGATCCGCATAGAGTTTGGCATTATATATATTGGACGTAGCTGCATCGGGTTGAAAAAGTACATCAAATTTGGTTGCTATCTCATAATCTTTGTCGTACAGCAGGGCATAAGTTGCTCCGGTTTTTTCAGCTGTTTTGGCTCCGTACTCCGGTTTTTCGGGAGAGACTGCTATCAAAAGTGCCCCTTTTTTATTGATCAATGCAATGCTATCCTGCAAAGCACTTATATGGCGGTTGCATACCGGGCACCACCGCCCACGATAGAATACGACCACCACCGGACCTTGATTAAGTGCCCGGGCAAGTTGAAATTCCGCTATGTTAAACCCTATTGCAGAAAAATCGGGTACTGTGTCCCCCACCCTTAATCCTTTTACTTCTTCAACGGAACGGAATTGCCGATCTGGCTGCGCATATAAATTGATGGGGCCGAAAAATGTTACTGTAAATAATGTTATGCAGCATGTCAGAATAAATTGTTTTCTCATTTTCATTAAATATTTAATTACCGGTATTCCGGATTGGGTTTTCCGTATCCCTTTCATCCCAAACACTGCGCTGATTCCCATGAGCAGGAATTCCACCTTGATCTTTAAGCATCCTGGCCATATGCATCAGGTTCCACGTCATAAAGGTCGTGTTTCGATTTGTAAAATCATTTTCAGGACCACCTGAACCTTCGTCCAAATAGGAAGGGCCGGGGCCAACTTCACCTATCCAACCTGCATCGGCCTGCGGCGGTATGGTGTAACCCAGATGCTGAAGCGAATAAAGCAGATTCATAGAGCAATGTTTTAGACCATCTTCATTACCCGTGATAATACATCCGCCCACACGGCCATAATAGGCGTATTGTCCAGCCTGATTCAACTCCGATGAAAAACCATAGAGCCGCTCAATGACCAGAGAAGCCACCGATGACTTTTCACCAAGCCATATAGGGCTGCCAATTACGAGTATATCAGCATCCAAAACCTGATTTTGAATTTCGGGCCAGTCGTCTTCTGCCCAACCGTGTTTACGCATATCCGTATGCACACCAAATGCGATTTTGTGATCCACAACACGGATTACTTTGGCAGATATACCATTTGCCTCCATAATTTCGATGGATCTGTCGATTAAACCGCGCGTGTGGGATGTAGACGGTGACTTCTTAAGCGTACAATTAATAAATAGCGCTTTCAGATCTGAAAAATCCCATTTATTTTGGTTGTTCCAATCCGTTTGAATTTTATTTAAAGTTGCCATAATTAGTGCTCCTTGTTCATTCTATATTGAATTTTACTAGCGTTGCTTAAAAATAATGCTGTGACTATTCCGAATATGACGTGGCCCATGAAGCTTCCAATGATCATTAACATCATACTTCCTTCCGGTGCCGGCATGGAAGCAAACATAGCGCCCATAACCAGCATCATTATCTGGGCAAAACAAATATAATCATTCCGAGAAGGCTCCCGCTGTCACTTTGCTGCTGATCATTACAACACGGGGAAGAAATAAAAATCTTTCAGATTTTTTGGGTCTGCAAGATGTTCTCTAAAAGTGATTAGGCCGAATTTTTGATTCTATGGAGAAGATCCCTCGGCGAAAAACCGTAGTTCGACCAGAGAAAAATCCTTCGGTTTTTCGGGTCTGCAAGATGTTCTCTAAATAAAAGTGATTAGACTGAATTTTTGATTCTATAGAGAAAATCCCTCGGTGTGAAAAGCACCTCGGGATGAGTTCGACCAACGAAAAATCTTTCAGATTTTTCGGGTCTTTATAAAATGCAAACAACATTAATTCGATCGGGAATTTCTGATTTTTTTGGGACGAGATCCCTCGGCGTGAAATACGCCTCGGGATGAATTCGACCAGCAAAAAATCCTTCGGATTTTTTGGGTCTCACTCACTTCCCAATACAAAACTTCGAAAAAATATTCCCCAAAAGATCTTCCGTGGTGATTTCTCCGGTGATTTCGCCGAGGTGGTAGAGGGCTCTGCGGATGTCGACAGCGAGGAAGTCGCCGGTGATGTTTTTCGCTATGCCCTGGTCTACGGCCGTGAGGGCGGCGTGGGCTTTGGTAAGGGCTTCGTAATGGCGCACGTTGCTCACGATTACATCCGAACCGTCAGATTGCAGGGATGCGGTCAGGGTGGTGAGTTTGCTGCGCAATCGGTCCATCCCGGTTCCATCAGCAGCCGAAAGCAGAACCAGGTTTTCGACACCGTGAAATTTCGTTTCAAGTTCGGAGACATCCCGGGCTTTGTCAATTTTGTTTCCGACGGGGATAAGCAGGGCATCCCTTCCGATGCGATCCTGAAGTTGATCGATCTGTGCTTTGAGTTCAGACGGTTTGCTTTCGATGGCATCGACCATGTAGAGGATCACGGCTGCTTTGCCGGCTTTCTCAAATGCGCGGTTGATGCCGATAAGTTCCACAACGTCGACAGTTTCCCGCAAGCCGGCCGTGTCGATAAACCGGAATCGGACTCCATCGATGGTCATTTCGTCTTCGATGGTATCGCGGGTGGTACCGGCAATTTCTGAAACGATGGCGCGGTCTTCGTCGAGCAGGGCATTGAGCAGGGTGCTTTTGCCCATATTTGGCGCACCGAGAATGGCCACGGGTATGCCGTTTTTGATGGCTTGTCCTGTGGAAAATGAGGCGATCAGGTCTTTCACGACGATCTGGATAGCTTCGACAAGAGCGGTGAGGTCATCGCGGTTGGCAAATTCCACATCCTCCTCACTGAAGTCGAGTTCGAGTTCTATCAGTGAAGCGAAATTGATCAGTTTTTCGCGCAGTTCATTGATCTTTTTGGAAAAACCACCACGCATCTGATTCATCGCCAGCTTATGTGCAGCGGCCGACGATGAAGCGATGAGATCGGCAATGGCTTCGGCCTGGCTCAGGTCCACTTTTCCATTGGCGAAAGCCCGCATACTGAACTCTCCCGGACCAGCGAGCCGGCATCCCTTTTCCAGCAAGGCTTGCAGAATCTGAGACTGAATGTAAGGTGAGGCATGGCAGGAAATTTCTACAATGTCCTCACCCGTAAAGGAATTGGGACCGCGAAAGACGGTGGCCACCACTTCATCGATGAGTTTGTCCTTTCGGGAAAAACGGCCAAAATGTGCGGTATGAGATTTTACGCAAGTCAGGTCTTTCGAAAAAATGCCATCAAGAACCTTAAACGTTTCCGCACCCGTTATCCGGATGAGGGCTATGGCTCCAATACCTGGGGCAGTGGATATGGCGCAAATGGTGTCGTGGGGATTTCCGATAAACATTTCGCAAAGGTAAGTCGGGGCCGGGGTTCAAAAAAAAACGTTGACTACTGTTTCAAAAACTTCTGAACGGCTACCTGATCGGCTGTTTTCATCTGTAAGGTGTAAAATCCGTTTTCAAGTCTTGAAATGTCAAATGTAAACATCTGTCCATTCAGAAAAGCATTGGTTTGAGATACAATTCGACCAGAAGCGTCTGAGATGTTTATCTGCGCATTTCCAACCATTGGAGAATTTATATTCACCTGTCTCCGAGCCGGATTTGGATACAATTGGGCTTTCACCGTAGTAAGATTTCGAACAGAAACAGTTTCACATATTACTTCACCGGGAAGGGCGATGGCATCCAACAATATCGCCCATTGATCAGTCACATCGTGGTGGCGAAAAGCAATGTAAATGGAATCGTTGTTGTATGTCGTCAGGTCGACTGATCGACCCTCCCACTCCGTTGAAGTCAAAATTTCCGTAAAAACCAGATCCGTAAAATCTTCAACTTCTGAGCCGGTGGTCGAAATCAACACAGAATAATTTTCTGCCGGAAAGGTAGTGCTGAAAGAAGCGACGATGTAATACAATGAATCACCCTCTCCTAATACAAGTCGCGGTGATATCAAAAAATTGTCAGGGGTTAATCCCAATTCTGTGCTTTCATTATACGAATCAGAACGAATAGAATGGGTACCATCATAAGCGGCAGTGCTCGTAACAGCCCAGTTTCTGCCGTCTTCATCCGCATCCACAACCTTCCAGCACTCGGGCAGGGCGCCTGATTCAAAACTTTCTGCTCCTTCTAGGAAAACTGGTAGAGGCAAACAATTTAAACCGCCAGATACAGTCGTAATCATGGGAAATCCATTGTCGACCTCTCCGTCAACACCACAATTGCCCTCCTCGTTTACTAAAACGAGGTAAGTTCCAGTTTCCGAAGCGGTCCAGGTAATAGAGCAACCATCCCCGCCGCCAAAATTATCAATGGCTCCGGAAGGTGTTATGATTGTGAAATCAGCCACCCAGGAATTCGATCCGGGTCCGTTGCAAATACCGAAAGTATATACCGCGCCTTCGATGATGCCCATAAGCTGAAATGCTTCTGATTTATAAACCTCAAAAGCCGTGATTTCCTTAGATTCCCCGGTACAAGGCACCGCTCCAAAATCCGTCCATGCTGTGGTCGGACTAGGTGAAAACCAGGAGGTACACTGACTATGCGCGACTTGTATGGTACAAAATAAAAGGTAGAAAAAAAATAAGTGTCTGTTCATAAAAGGTTCTTAAAAAAGAGGAGTAGTTCTGAGTATCCCGACACAAAAGTATGCTATTCAGGAAAAGCCAGATTCATTCACCGTCCAGCGATAAATCGCCGCTACAGCGAGCCACAGGTTATAGCTTCGTGTGAAAAGAATAACAAATCATAATTTTTTTGGCTTATGTTCACATTTTGCGGATATCTTCGATAAATAATTCAAAACATCACAACATGAAAAACACCATTTCAAAATTCTCAATTTTTGCCTTTTTTCTGTTATTCAGCCTCAGCGCCTGTAAAGATGAATGCGACGATGTAAATTGTCTAAACGGCGCAGCTTGTGATGAGGGCGATTGCATTTGCACCACAGGTTATGAAGGAGACGTATGTCAAACGGAAACACGTGCCAAGTTTTTCGGATCGTACAACGTATCAGAAAACTGCACACCGAGTGGAAACTTCAATTATCAGATGACTATTGTAACCTCAGCTGCCGGACCTCTAAGTGTAATCATCAACAATTTTTATGGTGTTGGCGCATCTGTAACTGCCACTGTGAGCGGAGCTAATATTACAGTCCCAAATCAAACTGTAACCACGCAAGGCGAGGCGCTGACATACAGTGGATCCGGACAGATTACGGGTAATATTCTCACCATGAGTTACAGTGCATCGCAGGGGGCCGCAACAGACAATTGCAGCGCTACCTGTACGAAATTATGACCAGTCTAAACCCAGTGTAAAACAACCAAAAGCTGACACCTGCCCGGGTGTCAGCTTTTTTTTGTCCAATTCA